>JBDLJX010000120.1:0-7383 GCA_039714155.1 Pseudomonadota bacterium
AATATATGTTTCGCCTGCTCATGATCGTGTTGCTGATTCTGCCGGGCGCTGCCGGCCAGGTTCGGTCCTGCCGGAGATGATGACCCGGACGGTATTCAAGGCAAGCCCCGAACAGGTGCATGCCCGGGTAACGGATTATGAGCGGTTTGCCGGGTTTATTCCCAACGTCAGGGAAAGCCGGGTTCTGGACAGGGCCGATACCGGCGCTGAGTGGGTATTCCACCGGTTGCATTTTCCGGGGCCGGTAGCAGACCGGGTTTATGTCATCCGCAGCAGCGATCATGCCAGCAGGCCGCAAGACGGGTATTATCGGGTGGAGTGGGAACTGTCGGGCAGGGTGTTCCGGGTATTACAGAATGCCAGGGGTGTCCGGCCTGATGCGTTTGACGGTTTCTGGGATTTGCGGCCAATTGAAGACGGTAAGGCGACGGCTGCCCGCTATTCGGTTTACAGTGATCCGGGCGGGCTGGTGCCCGCCTGGCTGGTAACCCGGATGACAGGCCGCTACCTGCAACAGGTGATCATGGCTGTTCGCAAGAGGTTAAAACAATGACACGTCGATTGATCGGAGTGGCCATGTTCACTCTGCTGGGTATTGTGCTGGTATTGCCCGTTCGGGCGGAGGTGACGCACAGTGTTAATCCGGACAACGGCCTGCAAGGCTGGCATTTCAGTGCCGGGGATATCGAGATCGAGCTGATCCAGCGCTTGCCGGACCAGACGCGTGCGCTGTTCATGAAGCACGAATTCTCCCGGGATGTGATTGAGCAACTGGCACTCAGTTGCATGTTCCAGACCATTATTCGCAATAGCAACGTATCAGGTAGCGGCCAGACCGTATCGATCGACCTGAGCCGCTGGCGCATGCACCACGCAGGCAAGGAGACCGGGATCCTGCTGAAGGAACCATTACTGGATTCCTGGTCTGATGCCGATGCCAGTCCGGCAGCAAAGCTGGTGGTGCGCTGGGGCATGTTCCCGACACAGCAGGACTACTTTCCGGGCGATTACAACTGGGGGCTGACGGCCTACGGTATTACGCCAGGGTCCGGATTTGATCTCGAGGTGAACTGGATGGAAGGGCAGGTGGCTCATTCCGGCAGGATTACAGATATAATATGTGCACCGGATGTTGACAAGTTGAAATGAACAACGTGTGCAAAAAAATTATTCGTATCCTGATGCTTTGTACGCTTGCCAGCTTCGCAAGGGCAGAGCAAACACTGACAGTAATACCGAACAGTGTAATGGCGCCGGACTTCGCACTCCTTGATACAGAAGGCAGGACGCACCGCTTGTCCGACTACCGTGGCAAGCCGGTCATTATCAACTTCTGGGCGACATGGTGTCCGCCGTGCCGCGAGGAGATTCCGTCGATGAACCGTGCCTGGAAAATTATCGAGCAGGAAGGCATTGCCATGCTGGCAATTAACATGGGCGAGGATGAGGATACGATCTTTATATTTACTGCGGACTACCCGGCTGACTTTCCGATCCTGATGGATCAATCGGGTGAGGTAATCGAGGAGTGGCCAGTGAAAGGGTTACCAACGACCTATGTGGTTGCGCCTGACGGCACGATTGCCTATCGTGCGATTGGCAGTCGTGAGTGGGATGACGGGCAGTTACTGGATCGGATCAGGGCGTTAAAAAAAGGAAAGGGGCCAGAATAATTACCTTGCGTTAAGGGGAAATCATGTGTGCAATGACAAGATAATCTGGACATCTGGCCCCTTTGTTCGAATTCCTTACTGCCAATACTAGCACTAATTTCATTCAACTAGCACTATTTTCAGTTAAGAGTATCCATCAGGGATAAGAAGTCGACTGCGACCTGGTTCACGTTTTACTGGTCGTTGTCTCCTGTATACCGTATTTCTGAGACAGTGCTGTGATTGCAAGGTTCCGCCGGGCCTGGACTGTTTCAGATAGAAAATCTCGGAAAATTATGTATGCTATTGAACTGACTGTTATTTATTAATCCGGTATTTTCGTATCAGGGGCGCCATGGTCGTGGCCTGGACAAACAGGGTGAACAACACCACACCAAACGCGATCGACTGAATCGTCCACCAGTATTCCAGTTCGGTTGGCAGTGACAATGCCAGCGCCAGTGTCACTGCACCACGCAAACCGCCCCAGAACATCAGCGTCTGCCAGGCTTTGGGTATGGGTTCGACCGGTGTCAGCCTGGTCAGTAATGGTACAAAGCCAAATACGCCAATGGCGCGTGCGATGATAATTGCAGCGATGCCAATCAGCATGGCCAGCCAGCGATCGATGAACATGCCGAGTGTGATGGTGACACCCATCAGCAGGAACACCAGGGCATTCGCGACCCAGGCATTGAACGCCCAGAGTTGTTCCACGAAATCACCATCTGCAGATGCCGTGTGGCTGCTGCTTCGCCCGAGGATGATACCGGCAACCAGTACGGCCATGACGCCGGAGACATGCAGTAGTGACTCGGCAACGATGAAGGCGAGATAGGCACTGATGACGGTGGCTGCTGCCCGGCTGATACTGTTGTTGACAAGCCGTGTCACGAAAAGAAAAACAGCGCCGGTTACACCACCGACGATAATGCCACCGAAAAAAACCTTGAGGAAAAATACTGTGCCATCTGCGATTGTCATCGGGCCAGCGGTCTGTGTGGCAACGGCGATAAAGACACTGAACATGACAATGGCCGTGGCGTCGTTGAACAGGCTTTCGCCTTCGAGTAACAGCGCCAGTCGCTCAGGTACACCGAGCCGCCTGAATATGGCAACCACGGCAATCGGGTCGGTGGCCGCAAGCAGGGCGCCGGTGAGCAGGGCGGCAATCCACGGGAAGCCTTCGGGATGGCCGATGCCAAGGTACACCAGGGCGGCGGTAATCAGTATCGACAGCAGCATTAACGGTATTGCCAGAAACAGGATCGGCAGCAGATTTCTCAGCAGTAGCCGCACATCGGTGTTATAGGCTGATTCAAATATCAGGACGGGCAGGAATACGTAAAACACCAGGCTATGGAAATTCTCCGCACGGATGCCGGTATCGATGCCCGATCGCACGAGTAATTCCGATGCCATAAAGCCGGTGACGACCAGAACTGCCGTGAAGGGCAGGTGCAAGCGCTGCGACAGCGGTTGCACGACGATGGCCAGCAACAACAGGCCGCTTAGCATGATGATGAGGTTGTCTGTAGCCACGGTGGAGTTCCGCCTCAGGTAGCCGGGTCTTTAGCCTCGATGTCGGGATGCAATTCGTTCAGGGGGATCGACAGGCCATTTGTAGTTACCACCCGGGCATGGAAGCGCTGTAGTTCCCGTGGTTCACGCACACCACAGGAATGCGCGATCATCCCGACTTCATAGGCAACATTCCTGGCATAGCTGGCGACACGCACGGCCTTGTATTTCGGATCGAGGCCTTTTTGCAGCCGCTTGTCGTGCGTGGTGATACCGGTCGGGCAGGTGTTCTTGTTGCACTGCAACGCCTGGATGCAGCCAAGGGCAAACATGAAGCCGCGTGCCGAGACCACGAAATCGGCGCCGAGACACAGCGCCCAGGCAACATCGGCCGGCGTCACCAGCTTGCCGGAGGCAATGACCTTGATGCGCTCATGCAGACCATATTCATTGAGTTTGTTAACCAGCAACGGCAGGCTTTCGCGCAATGGCAGGCCGACATCGTCGATCAGTGGCATCGGTGCGGCGCCGGTACCGCCGTCGGCACCGTCAACGGTAATAAAATCCGGTGCGCTTTCAATGCCGCGGCTCCTGATTTCCCCGAACAGCTTATCGAGCCAGCCATAGGCGCCGATCACGGCCTTGAAACCAACCGGTTTACCGGCTACGTTCCGGATTCGGTGAATCATGTCCAGCAGGTCGCCGTTCGAATTGATATCCAGGTGCCGGTTGGGACTGATGGCGTCACTGCCCGGGCGAATCCCGCGGATGGTTGCGATCTCTTCGGTAACCTTGCCGCCAGGCAGGATACCGCCCTTGCCGGGCTTGGCGCCCTGGCTCAGCTTGATCTCGAACATCCTGACGGTTTCATGCGCCGCGGTTTCACGGATCCTGTCATCATCAAGGTTACCATCCAGATCGCGCACGCCGTTCTTGGCGGTACCGATCTGGAAAACGATGTCGCAGCCACCGTCGAGGTGGTACGGCGACAGGCCGCCCTCACCGGTATTCATCCAGATGCCGGCTTTCCTTGCCCCACGGGACAGTGCCAGCACGGCCGGTTTCGAGATGGCACCAAAACTCATACCGGAGATATTGAACAGTGCACTGGTAGTGTACGGATTGCGGCTGTAGGGACCGATGGTTACCGAGCGTGTCGGCACAGCATCCTCACCCAGTGTCGGGAAGGGGCAATTGACAAACAGCACTGTGCCTGGCGGTCGCAGGTCGCGGGTGGAACCAAAGCCGACCGTGTTGTCGATGTTCTTGGCGGCCCGGTAGACCCAGGAGCGTTGCGCGCGGTTGAATGGCAGTTCCTCGCGATCCATGGCGAAGAAGTACTGGCGGAAGAATTCACCCAGGTGTTCGAAGAAATACCGGAACCGGCCAACGACCGGGTAGTTGCGGCGGATGGCATGCCGGGTCTGGGTGACATCAAGAATATAGAGTACGATCACGGCCAGAACACCGAGACCGATAAGAAACACGAACAGGGCCGCTAGCAGCTGCAGTGCTGCCGAAACAAATGCCGCGGTATCTCCTGACAAAAAGTCCATTCAGCCCCCTGGCCGACTAGTGTAATAGCCGGGTTAGCATAGCCCCCGTGTGTCGGGTGCGTTGGTTATTGAATCAGGTCAACCCGGCAGTGGTTCTCCCTGTCAACAACTGTCCGGCCTGCGCCATCGTTTTGCAATCCAGTAGTCCAGGCTGAAGAAGCGTCCGGCACCGAGGTACAGCAGCGCCAGCAGCATGATGAAATACGTTGCCGCAAATTCGATGCCGTTTTTCAGTATGGTAATGCTGCCCGCCTCGGTCAGCCAGCTGTAATTACCGTGTTCCCTGAGCAGGCTCCTGGCCGCGTCCTTGCGTATGTTGGCTTCCTCAATGAGGTCGGTACGCCATTCCCAGGGGACGGTCAGGTCGGTTTCGGGCAGGACATGCCAGCCGTTGTCCCAGTGTGCGGTAGTGGCGGCGACCACCATGGTAAACATTAGCGGGATGATCGCCCAGCGAACCGCCAGCCCGGCAAGCAGTGCAATACCGCCAATCAGTTCCGTCAGGGCAGCAACATAAACCATGAGTTCCGGTGCCGGGATGCCCAGTGACTCAAAGTAAGGACCGAGTTGTTCGGCATGTTTCAGTTTGTTACTGCCCGCAAGAATAAAGATCGGGGCCAGATATATTCTCAGTGCCAGCGGAGCAAGAAAGTCGAATGGCCGGATGATGCGTTCCAGCAGGCCCTGCATACAGTTCAGAAAACCGGTCATGGCAATTACTCCCGATTGGCTTTTTCAGAGTTACCAAGGAGAACATAAGTTAGCCGACAGGCTCATCCGTGGGACGCCGTAAATACGTCCCTGCAGGCTTGACGGCAGCGTCCCTGCTGCCGACACCCACGGATAACCCTGTCGCCTGACTAATGAACTCATTGCTATGCAATATTTGACGGGATGATCAGTCCCGCCGGGTTCCACTGATGATGTCTTTTTCCAGCAGTTGTTGCAGTATGCCGGCGCCACCTTCAATGACAACATCAGGGTTCGGGTGGTTCAGTTCACCGGCAATACGGGTCAACAGCGCTCGCCCTGTCCCGGCATTGGACGTCTCGACCAGTTCCAGCAGACGCTTGGTAACCGGGTTGAGTTCGAGGAAACCGACTTCGTTGTTGCGGTCACGGTAGATCGCGAGACAGGTTGGCTGCTCAGGCTGGTTCGTCGGGATGGAGTCGGGGCCGATCTCGTGTACCGGCCAGACATAGCTGAAATGCCAGGCCAGTGGCGACAGTACCGGGATACCATCAACCGGGTCACCATCCGGGTCGACATCATCGGCATCGACGCTTTCTTCCGAGATCGACAGGGCCAGCTCGATCCATTCGTAATGCGCCAGTTCCTGCAGGAACGGCAGGTCATCCGCCTGCGGTGTACGTTCGTTTTCCAGCCAGGCCAGAAATTCGCGCGGGATCTCGAGAAAGTAGGGGGTCTGGGCACGATGGTGTGCGAAATAATTCCTCACCATGGTGTGCCAGGCGGTGTCGTCGAGCAGCTGGCGTAACACCGGAAAGGTGTTGGCAATGAAGCCTTCGACATTGTTGTAGAACAGCTCGCGGTAGATCGCCATGCGCCGGTCTTCGACATCGTCCGGTCGCGGCTGGTGTTCCGGGTCACGGATGTGGGCAGCGAACGCGAACTGCCGGCGGGTGAATTCAGGTTGCCCGGTTGCCATGAAGGACATCCCGGTTTACAGCGGAACCCCGCCTGTCCTGAATGGACTTGATAGTATCGATTTCACCCAGCAACTCGGTCAGCGGCGGAATGTTGAAATCGCGTTCCAGCAGGGTCGGCACCACGCCACAGTGATCATAGGCGCTGTCGAGCAGCTTCCAGACCGGGTCAATGACCGGGGCGCCGTGGGTATCGACCTTCAGGTCATCGGCCTCGTCGTAATGCCCGGCAACGTGGAAATAGGCCACACGTTCCGCCGGCAATGTGCGGAGGAAGGCCTCGGCATCGTAGCGGTGGTTGATACTGTTGACATAGATGTTGTTGACGTCCAGCAGCAGGTCACAGTCGGCTTCCTGCAGGACGGCGTTGATGAATTCGATTTCCGGCATCTCCTGGCCAGGGGCTGCATAGTAGGAAATATTTTCCATGGCGATGCGTCGTTCCAGTATTTCCTGGACGCGTCGTATACGCGCAGCAACGTAGTGTACAGCCTCTGCCGTGAACGGAATGGGCATCAGGTCATACAGGTGTCCGTCATCGCTGCAATAACTCAGGTGTTCGCTATAGGCACGAATACCATGGGTATCGATGAACCGCTTCAGGCGGTAGAGAAAGGTTTCATCCAGTGGCGCCGGGCTGCCAATCGACAGCGACAGACCGTGTGTAACGAACGGGTATTGCTCGGTATATTCCCGGAACTGCTTGCCCAGACGGCCACCAATACCGATCCAGTTTTCCGGGGCGACCTCGAAGAAGTCGACCTGCCCGGCAGGATTTTCCTGCAGCGGACCCATCAGGGTCCGCCGCAGGCCAAGTCCTGCACCAAAGACAGGGTAGTGTTTAGTGCTCACGACAGAATCGTGCGATGGTTACTTCTTGTCACCGCCGCACTTGCCCTCGCCACATTTACCTTCACTTTCTTTCTTGGCACCGCCGCACTTGCCTTCACCACACTTGCCTTCGGCTTCCTTCTTCATGCCTTCACC
>JBDLJX010000121.1:0-7133 GCA_039714155.1 Pseudomonadota bacterium
ACGCTGACAGACCAACCCTTCGGGCGCTCCTGTGGTGCCCCGCAGCGGCGTTGCCGTGCTTGACAAGGACTCAGGCCATTGCCTGCGCACGGCGCCTTGCTGCGAGACACCACAGGAGCGCTGAACCCGGCAATATCATCTTGAAAGAGTACAGTGAGTTCATTAGTTAGATGACATGGTTATCCGTGGGTGTCGGCAGCAGGGACGCTGCCGTCAAGCGTACGACATACAGGGATGTATAAGTGTCGCGGGAGGCAGGATGCCGGGAGCGACCAGGGATGTATTTACGGCGTCCCACGGACTGCGTTCCGCCTCTTGACAAGGGAATAGCCATTGCCGGCGAGGCGCGCCTTGCCGTGAACGTTGACAAGCTAACTGAACTCGCAATTATCACATTGATAGAGCACTAGTAACTACACGGAATAGCTATTGATTAAGAAAATCCTGATTGCCAATCGTGGCGAAGTGGCCGTTCGTATCATTCGCGCCTGTGCCGAGGCCGGCATTACCTCGGTGGCAATCTATACCGATCCGGACCGACATGCCCTGCACGTCAAGAAGGCCGACGAGTCCTACAATATCGGGCCGGACTCGATTGCCGGCTACCTGAATGCCCATCGCATTGTAAATCTTGCTATTGCCACCGGCTGTGATGCCCTGCACCCGGGTTATGGCTTCCTGTCCGAGAATCCGCTGCTCGCCGAAATCTGCCAGCGCCGCAATATCCGTTTTATCGGACCGACCGCTGCTGTCATCCGGCAGATGGGGGACAAGGTTGCAGCGCGTGCCGCCATGCAGGCGGCCGGCGTACCGGTCGTACCGGGCAGTGACAGCAGCCTGGCCGGTATCGATGCGGCCCTGGTGCTGGCAGAGTCCATCGGCTACCCGGTTATGCTGAAGGCGACCACGGGTGGTGGCGGACGCGGTATCCGCCGCTGTGATTCCGCCAACGAGCTCAGACGTCACTACGACCGGGTGCTGTCGGAAGCCGGCAAGGCCTTCGGGCGTGCCGAGATCTTCATGGAGAAGTGTATCGACCGGCCGCGCCATATCGAGGTACAGGTGCTGGCGGACGCACACGGCAATGTCATTCACCTGTACGAACGCGACTGCTCGATCCAGCGGCGCCACCAGAAACTGATCGAAGTTGCGCCCTCGCCGCAACTGGATGAAGCACAGCGCAACTGGCTGGGCGAGACCGCAATACGCGCCGCACGCACCGTCGGTTATGAAAATGCCGGCACGGTGGAATTCCTGATGGACCGTGATGAAAAGTTCTGGTTCATGGAAATGAATACCCGCCTGCAGGTAGAACACACCGTTACCGAGGCCATCACGGGTATTGACATCGTGCAGCAACAGTTCCGGATTGCCGACGGCCAGCCGCTGGGGTTCTCACAGGCAGATATCAGCAAGCGTGGCTTTGCCATGGAACTGCGCATCAATGCCGAAGACCCGAAGAACGATTTCCTGCCCAGTTACGGGCGAATCACCCGCTATTTCGCCCCCGGCGGCCCCGGCGTACGCACCGATGGCGCCATCTACACCGGCTACCCGATTCCACCCCACTACGATTCGATGTGCGCCAAGCTCATCGTCTGGGCACTGGACTGGCCGGAACTGCTGAACCGTGCCCGGCGTGCCCTGCAGGATATCGGCGTCTATGGCGTCAAGACCACCATCCCCTACTACCAGGAAATATTGAAAGTCGATGAATTTCGCCAGGGCATTTTTGATACCGGTTTCGTCGATGCCCACCCGGAACTGACAGATTACCGCACCAGCCGACCGACCCGCGAACTGACCGCCGCCATTGCCGCGGCCCTGTCTGCACATCACGGGCTCTGACAGGTACACTTCCCGGTTCATGTCACGCGTTCATATTACCGATGTCATTCTCCGTGATGCGCACCAGTCGCTGATCGCCACGCGTATGCGTACCGAAGACATGCTGCCAGTCTGCGCACAACTGGATGCCATCGGCTACTGGTCGCTGGAAGTCTGGGGTGGCGCCACCTTCGATGCCTGTCTGCGGTTTCTGAAAGAAGACCCGTGGCAGCGCCTGCGGCAACTGCGTGACGCCCTGCCCAACACCCGGCTGCAAATGTTGCTGCGCGGCCAGAACCTGCTCGGTTACCGGCATTATTCCGATGACGTGGTACGCGCCTTTGTACAGCGGACCGCCGACAATGGCATGGATGTCTTCCGGATATTCGACGCCCTGAATGACATTCGCAATCTCGAGGTGGCTATTGCCGCCGTCAAGCAGGCCGGCAAACACGCGCAGGGTACCATTTGCTACACCACCAGCCCGGTACATAACCTGCAAGGTTTCGTCACTATGGCCATAGAACTGCAGTCCATGGGCTGTGACAGCCTTGCCATCAAGGATATGGCGGGATTGCTGACACCCATGGTGACCGGCGATCTGGTCCGGGAAATCATCGCTGCCACCGACCTGCCGCTACACCTGCACAGTCACGCCACGGCCGGGCTTGCCGGGATGTGTCACCTGAAAGCCATCGAAAACGGCTGCCGGCATATCGATACAGCCATATCAGCATTTTCCGGCGGTGCCAGTCATCCGCCGACCGAGAGCCTGGTCGCTGCGTTGCGTGATACCGAATATGACACCGGTCTTGACCTGGAGGCCCTGCAGGCAATCGGCTTCTACTTTCGCGACGTCCGCCGAAAGTATCACCAGTTTGAAAGCGAATTTACCGGACTCGACACCCGGGTACAGGTCTACCAGGTGCCGGGCGGCATGATATCCAACCTGCATACCCAGCTACGCGAACAGGGCGCACTGGACCGTATGAACGAGGTATTCCAGGAAATCCCGCGTGTCCGCCAGGATCTTGGTTACCCGCCGCTGGTGACACCGACGTCACAAATCGTCGGCACCCAGGCTGTGCTGAATGTCCTGACCGGCAAGCGGTACGGGACCATTAGCAACGAGGTCAAACTGTACCTGCAAGGGCGTTACGGCAAGGCGCCGGCGCCAGTGAATGATGACATCCGCCGTCAGGCGATTGGCAATGAAGCAGTAATCGATATTCGTCCCGCTGACCTGATAGCGGATGAAATGGACAGCTTGCGCATGGAAGTCGGCGAGCTTGCCGGTAACGAAGAAGATGTCCTGACCTGCGCAATGTTCCCGGAGCTCGGCAAGGAATTCCTGCAGCAGCGTGCTGATAATTCACTGGTACCGGAACCACTGGAGCCGGCATCGACAGACAGCACCGGCGAAGGCTCCCGACCGACCGAGTTCAATGTCACCCTGCATGGCGAGTCCTACCACATCAAGGTGACCGGCACCGGCCACCGTACCCGGGGCAACCGGCCGTTTTACCTGACAGTTGACGGTATACCCGAGGAGGTACTGGTTGAGACGCTGGATGAACTGCACGAGGACGAGACAACAACCCGACCCATGAAAGGCAGTCAGCGGCCGCGGGCCACCTTGCCCGGGCACGTCACCAGCTCCATGCCAGGCACCATCATCGACATACTGGTCAACGTCGGTGACCGGGTCGAAGCCGGCACACCCGTCCTGATAAGCGAAGCCATGAAAATGGAAACCGAAATCCAGGCGCCGGTCGCCGGCGGCATCAAGATCATCCACGTCAACAAGGGCGACAGCGTCAACCCGGATGAAACGCTGCTGGAGATTGAATAACGATGAACTCACAGCCGGAACTGCCACTCATCCTCGCCTCCACCTCACCTTTCAGGAAGGAACTGCTCAGGCGATTGAATCTGCCATTTGATACGGCCGCACCCGATGTCGATGAAAGCCGCCTGGATAATGAATCTGCCACCGACCTGGTCCGACGGCTGTCGGAAGCCAAGGCCCGTGCCATTGGTGCGAAGCACAAGGGAATGATTATCGGTTCTGACCAGGTCGCCACCCATGGCGAGATGATTCTTGGCAAGCCGGGTGATCATGCCACCGCCATGCAGCAGCTGCGGCAACTGTCCGGCGAATATGTCACCTTCCAGACCGGCCTGTGCCTGCTGAACAATGTGACTAATGAAGTACAGCTTGACGTCGTGCCATTCTCCGTTCGCTTCCGTGAACTGACCGAGTCACAGATCAACAGCTACCTGCGGCAGGACCAGCCCTATAACTGTGCCGGCAGCTTCAAATCGGAAGGCTTGGGAATTACCTTGTTCGAACGTATGGAAGGTGACGACCCGACCGCCCTCATCGGCCTGCCACTGATTCGCCTGACAACGATGCTGGCAAATACCGGAATCAGTCTACCCTGACCTGACAGGCTATGGAGCCGGGATTTCGCCCAGCGCAATACGGGACATCACCAGGTCGCCGACATCCAACTGACAGCCAGCAGCCCTGTGTTATCAACGAATTGCACCCATACCATTTATTACAGAACTCGACAGGATCTTCGCCATGGCCACCCCGATACGGTCGCTGATGCGTTCGAGCAGGTCGGGCTCCTGGGTGAATTCAACGATCTCCTCGGCGCCGATGATTTCCCTGGCGACATAACTGGAACTGCCGAGACCATCAGCCAGCCCCATCCCGACACCCTCTTCACCGGTCCATATCAGGCCAGTGAACAGGTCCGGGTTGTCTTTCAGACGGTCACCCCGGCCGTCACGTACGGCAGTAATAAACTGGTCGTGGATATCACCAAGCAATTCCTCAACATGCACTATGTCGCTCGACTTCGACGGTGAGAACGGATCCAGGAACCCCTTGCTTTCACCGGCCGTGTACAGGCGTCGCTCGACACCCAGTTTGTCCATCGTCCCGACAAAGCCGAAACTGTCCATACGTACACCGATCGAACCGACAATACTGGCCTTGTCGACGTAGATTTCGTCTGCAGCAGCGGCGACATAATATCCGCCTGATGCACAAATATCGGTAACGACTGCATAGAGTGGTGTGTCCGGATATTTTTCCCGGAGCCGTTTGATTTCGTCGTAGATGTATCCGGCCTGTACCGGACTGCCACCCGGTGTATTGATACGCAGGATCACACCGGCCGTGTTGTCATCTTCGAAGGCATCCCGCAGGCCACCGACAACATTGTCGGCACTGGCCTCGGTCTCATCCGAGATGATGCCTTTCAGATCAACCAGCGCGGTATGCTCCTCGTCCATCTTGACAGAATCCGGCCACTCGCCGGGCCAGTACAGCAACAGGATCGCAGCCAGGTAGAGCGCCAGCAGGCCCTTGAAGAACACGTTCCAGCGACGGGTGCGGCGCTGCTCGTTGATCGACGCAAAGGCCAGCCGGTTAACCAGGTCACGATGCCAGTCATCGTTACCACCAAGGGCCTCGTTCAGTGGCTCGAAGCGGACCGGATTGCCGGCAGGCGAATCAGTGGAAGAATTCTTTTCAGACATAACGGTTACCTGAAGGTTAACGGGAAATCAGCCCGGCCTCTGCCATCCACATCGGCATCTCGTTAAGGTTCTGTAACGTCACCATGGGCGCATGCTGTCGCAGGCGCTCCGGAGTATGCACCCCGGTTGTCACAGCTACCTTGCCGGCTCCGGCGTTGGTCGCCATTTCCATATCATACTCGGTGTCACCGACCATGATGGT
Organism: Pseudomonadota bacterium; assembly: GCA_039714155.1. Classification (GTDB taxonomy): domain Bacteria; phylum Pseudomonadota; class Gammaproteobacteria; order UBA9214; family UBA9214; genus SZUA-186. The sequence goes on from JBDLJX010000121.1 coordinate 5,585, forward strand.
ATGTTCCGGTTGCACACCAAGTACATCCATAATATCAATCAGCATTTGCGGGTGCGGCTTGGATGGCGCTTCATCGGCACAGCGCGTTGCATCGAAATACCCGGCCAGGCCGGTCTCCCCCAGCACCCGGTCCAGGCCGGCGCGCGACTTGCCGGTGGCCACACCCAGCAGGAACTCGTGCTGCCGGCAATGCTCGAGTACTTCCTGTACACCCTCGAACAGCACGGCAGCTTCCGACTGAAACCAGTGGTGCCGATAATACTCAACAAACGTCTTGTGAAAAGTGTCATCCTGTGCCGGGACCAGGGTATCAATCGCCTCGCGCAAACCCAGACCAATGACGTTTTTAACGGTCTCATCCGACATGGTTTCCAGCCCCAGATCGCTGATGGCGGCATGCAGGCAGGTGACGATCTGTGCCTCCGAGTCCATCAGCGTGCCGTCCCAGTCGAACACTATCAACCTGAGTTCAGTCTTCCAGTTCATCGAGCACTCCTTTCAGGGCATCATCCAGCGGTGCACTGATATTGACAGTTGCATCACTTGCCGGGTTGGTAAATTCAAGCATATGGGCATGCAGGAACAGGCGTCGCAGTCCATGCGCTTGCATCCGTCGATTGAAATCTGTATCACCATACTTGTCATCGCCGGCAAGCGGATGACCGATATGGGCTGCATGCACACGGATCTGGTGTGTCCTGCCGGTCTCCAGCCTGACTTCGACCAGGGTGGCGCCGGTATATTGACTGACCGGCTGGATCAGCGTGACTGCCGGTTTGCCATCCGCCTGCACCCTGACAACCCGCTCACCCCCCTGCAGATGGTTCTTTTTCAGTGGCGCATCCACCTTGCGTGGCCCACCGACCCAGTCACCCTGCACCAGTGCCAGGTAATGCTTGCCAACCTCGCCTGCCCGCAGTTGTGCATGCAGCGCCCGTAACGCACTGCGCCGCTTGGCGATGAGCAGGCAGCCCGAGGTATCCCGGTCCAGCCGGTGTACCAGCTCCAGGTACGGCGCTGCCGGCCGCAGTGCCCGCAAGGCCTCGATTACGCCATAACTGAGCCCGCTGCCACCATGTACCGCGATCCCGGACGGTTTGTTGAGCACCAGCAAGTGGCTATTCTCGAACAGAATGCGTGCCTCGATCGCCGGCAGCCGTTCCGGGGCGAGTCTCTGCCGGGTGGTATTTTCCAGGCGCACTGGCGGAATCCGCACGGTATCGCCCGCCTGCACCTTGTATTGAGGTTTGATCCGACCCTTGTTAACGCGCACTTCGCCACGCCGCAGAATCCGGTAGATGTAGCTGCGCGGCACACCCTTGAGATAGCGTAACAGAAAATTGTCGATACGCTGGCCTGCCTCATCGGCAGACACACTGACCTGGCGAACTTTGGCAGGCAAATTGGTCGTTTCAGTTTCCATGGCCCGGGATTGTACCTGCCGGACGAGGCTAGTGTGGTGTAACGGATAACGTGTACGTATCAGCGAGACGAGAAGCCGTTAGCTGCAAGGCGCGTCTCGCAGGGAATGGCGTGCCCTTTACAAGAG
>JBDLJX010000122.1:0-7118 GCA_039714155.1 Pseudomonadota bacterium
CCTTTGTTAAGGGAATAGCCATTAACGGCAGGCTGCGCCTTGTCCTGGGTCATTTGTGGGCCTCTGATATGTGCACGTTATCCGTTACACCGCACTAGTATAGCCCGCGCATACCAATTCGCCATAGACAGCCAATCAACAAGAATCCCTGCAGTAATTGCAGTCCGGGCCAAGTGTGCAGTACCGTAACCGGATCAACGAGTCAATAAGTGAAGTGTTTGATGCGCTCGCCCTTTTCCCCGATCCCGGCCATTGCCTCGATCCCGATCTGAAGATGAATCTCGGACCAGTGTTTGGTCACGCGTTCATCCGACGCCTCGGTCTTGACCCCGTCTGGTGCGACGGGAATATCGGAAACCAGCAGCAGCGCACCGCGCGCAATCTGGTTGTAGTGGCCGACGATGAAAATCGTTGCCGTTTCCATATCGATGGCGATACAGGCAAAGCGCTTGAGTCGTTCCAGGAACTGTGTGTCGTGCTCCCACACGCGGCGGTTGGTGGTGTACACAACACCGGTACGGTAGTCGTAACCGTGTTCCACAATTATTTCGGAGACAAATTTGTGCAGCTTGAATGACGGTAGTGCCGGGACCTCGGGCGGTAAATAGTCATTGCTGGTACCTTCGCCACGAATGGCCGCGATAGGCAGTATGAAGTGCCCGATTTCTGTTGATTTCTTCAGGCCGCCGCATTTGCCAAGATACAGCACGCCACCGGGGTTCACTGCGCTGAGCAGGTCCATGATGGTTGCGGCATTTGCCGAACCGATGCCGAAATTGATGATCGTGAGTCCACTGCTGTTGGTTGCCGCCTGCATCGGCCGGTCTTTACCGAATACCGGGCAGTTGAATTTTTCTGCGAAATTTGTGAGGTAGTACTGGAAGTTGGTCAGCAGGATATAGTTGCCGAATTCCTTCAGCGGCATCCCGGTGTAGCGCGGCAGCCAGTTGCGTGCGATTTCTGTCTTTTCCACCATCTGTTATTAACCTGCGGTTGCCTTTATATATAGTCTAGGCGATATCGCTAGCCCGCACTTCTCACCGCGGGGCGAGATGATCGCGCAGAGATTTGGATGGATGAAATACATCCCTGTATTTCCCCCCCCTTCGGGGCCGCTATGCGGTCCACCATTATACCGCTGTACGTTCGGGCAACCGGGCGGCGCGGGTTTCGTCGATAAGCTGGCGCAGCCAGTGCATATACGGTGTACCACCCGTGCCACGCGGGTCGTCCGTATGCCGGTGGATGTATTGTTCCGCCCAGCCGTAATGGACTTCGCGGAACGCCGCCATGGCCTCCAGCACGCGATTAAAACAGCCGGGATCGGCCCAGCGGCGCAGGCCCGGGAGCTGTTCGACGGCCTCGATCAGTGCGCGGTGCTTCGCAGGCATGTAATGGCGCATGTCTGCCAGGTGGTTTGTGAGCTCACTGGGCCGGTGCCGGATCTTCATCAAACCCACCAGCAAGGGCATGATGCTGCTCTGCGCGCCGGTCTCGCCACGGTAGCTGATCGGCTCCTGCAATACCCCTTCATAATGGACGTCTTCGAAGAAACGGATGTACTTCCTGAAGGTGCGGTGATAGAGCCGGTGGTCCATCCTCTCCGGGATGCGTTGCAGCACAACGGTCTGAGCCGCAACGGCCCCGGCTATCCGGGCCAGGTCTGCATCGATGGCCGGGTAGTCACGGGCAGCAAGTGCTGACTGGATGCCGGCAACGGCAGCCAGAATGCGCCCGGCAAGGGCCTCGATTTCGACATGCACCAGGATGAACCAGTGCTCGTCATACAGGCGCACAAAGTTCTGCAGGGTATCGATGTTGCCAAGGGTAACGGGGCCAGCGGGGTCAATGCGTTTCCAGTTGTAGAGCACATAGCCGTCGTAACTCAGTATGGGCGGGCGTCCAAGCAGTGCACAGACCCGGCACAATGGCACCGCCAGGCAGACTGGCAGGATGTGCACCGGTGGTTCATCCAGCTGATTGACATACGCCGAGGCGAGAAACCCGAGGCGCAGGTAGCAGAGCCGCAGGCCCGGCAGATCGGCCTGACTGCTGCGGGATTCTGGCCAGGGCGGAATGACCAGGCTGCGCATGCGCTTGCGGAAAGTGTGCTCCTCCAGCAAGCCAGGCAGTTGCCGGCCAATGTCATCCAGCATTCGTAAGGGTGAATCGGCAGGAAAACCCGTGAGCGGGTCTGCCGCCGGCAGAAATCCCCACCGATGGTATGCCGGTGGCACAATTGCTGCGCCTGTCTCAGTTGTCATTGCCCGGTTCAAAACGGACCCCCTGGGCCAGTGGCAGGGCATCGCTCCAGTTGAGGGTGCAGGTCTGGCGACGCATGCAGGCCTGCCAGGTATCGGAGCCTGCCTCGCGGCCACCGCCCGTGATACCGTGTTGGGTGGTATGCAGTTCAGGATGACGGTATTTCCGTTGCGCCTGCGTCAGGGCCGCTTGTGACCGGTCTATCAGGTGCACACTATAGCGTCCCGATTGCAACAGCCACAGGGCAATCAGTGTGCCGATCTTGCTGGCACCGAGTACCAGCACCTTTATCATTTTCACCTCTATCAGAAAAATGGCCCTTTTGATAAATATTAGACAACCCCTGTCTGGATGCGTTTCGGTAAAATATTGTGCTTGATTACGCCGAACCGGTAGGCCGACTTTGCCCTTATACAAGGTACTCGACAACGGGCAGGTGTTGCGTCTGTGTGTGACGAATTGTTGTTCAGGCTGCTACGGGCAACTGGTATAGTCCGCGGCAATGAGATTTCCATTGGAATTTGTTGAGATCAGCACGGTGGATAATGGCTTCGCCACTGATTTCTGACGGTGCATCGCCGTCGAGCGAAGTGTGCACACGATGAGCGTTGTAATACTGCCGATCAACGATAGCCTGGATGAGTTCCCGTGATGGACCTCTGGGACCTGGCTTTCCTTTACTGCCAGATGAGTACAGCAGTCGATACTTTCGCTTCTTGAGCAGGTCGTGAAATTTCAAAAGTGTCGCGGGTCGAATAATCACGGCAGCCCGCTGAATGCGGCGCGGATTGAGAAACAGCGACCAGAAGCCGAACAGGAATCGATCAAGTGCAGAGAGATTGGGCGCTCGTCGCCGTGAGCGATTGATGACCAGGAGCTGCTGCTTCATGAGCAGGCTGTCAGCAACAACGGCCTTCGCACCGCCGGGCCCCAGGGGTTTGGCGATGGTGGTTAATAGATGTGCGAGGAGTACCAGCAGATCCCTCATGGCAGAGAAGGGTAGGGAAGGTTGCTTTCAGGAACAAGACTGTCTAAGTTATCGATATCAGGTGATAATTACGAATTCGCCACACACAGGGAGTATCCACTATGACAGATACACTTTTTAAATGGGATGACTCCTTCCTGATTGGGATAGGAGAACTGGACCACGAACACAAAATATTGATCGATGACATCAACAGGCTCCACAAGGAACTGGCCGGGCATGACGAAAAGTCAACAATCGAGAAATGTCTAGGCGATATTTACGCACGCATGCAGGCTCACTTTGCGCTTGAGGAGCATGCCATGAAGGAACATGGGTACAAGTTTTTCGATGAACACAAGCGCGAGCACGAGGAATTACTCGGTAGTTACACCGAATGCATGGTTCAGTTCCTGAATGACACCGGTGTTTCATCCAGTAATCACATTGAGGATTGCCTCAAGGACTGGGTCATAAAACACATTGTCACCAGTGATAAAAAAATGGGTCTGTTGCTTCAGGAAAAGAAGTCTTTTAAAACAAGGCTACGAAAATGGATGGGATTTAAAACGGCGGCTGTTAACTCCTCACCCACCGTCCATTGAAGTTGAATAAGATCAGAATGAATTGATTTTCCCGGATTTGCAATAACGTTTCGATAATCTCGATTTGCCCCTCCTGGATAACTAACAAACGGCAAGAGGGGGGAGCCATGCTTCGCCAGTTCGGCAGGTGATTCCGGTTTTCCCTGTTGCTTGATATAGCCCGGGGAGGCACACAGCAGTCGCGGCATATCCCCCAGTTTGCGTGCAACAAAATTCGAATCATCCAGCCAGCCGACGCGAATGCTGACATCTATACCTTCCTTGACCATGTCGACCACCTGGTCATCCAGTAACAGTTCGACATTCAATGTGGTATAGCGCTGCATGAATTCACTGACCAGGGGAGTGACCAGCGGATTCCCGAGACTGCTTGGTGCAGTCACCTTCAGGGTCCCCACGGGCTCATCCTGCAGCTTTCTGACACGGTGCATTGCCATTTCCGCTTCGGCAACAATGCGTGCACAGCTTTGAAAATAGGTTTCACCCTGTTCGGTGAGGCTCAGTCGCCGCGTCGTCCGATTCAGCAGGCGCACACCAATGCTTTTTTCCAGCAAGGAAATATGCCGACTAACGGCTGAACGGGCGATACCCAGTTGCCGGGCAGCCCCGGAAAAACTCTGGGTATCAACGACATGGTAGAAAATGACCATGCGGCGCAAATCGTCCATAGACATCACCTACTGTTCTAATAATAAGAACACATATATGTTAAATATCTATATTGTTAATAACAGGTTACAAATCTACACTCCTTAGTCAATGGAGAACAGGCACACATTTTTATCTTGGCTGACAGCGATAGCGCTGGTATTCCTGCTGTCGCTGGGTCATGCGGGTGGCCTGGCGGCAGCAGAGCTGATCAAGCTGGGGGTGGAGCATGAACACGGTATCTACACGGTCAGACTTGAAATGGAGCTGGATGTCGCGGCGGACCATGTCCAGCGTGTGCTGACGAATTACGACCAATTACATCGTCTGAACCCGTCAATTGTCGAAAGTCGATTGCTGTCTTCACCGGATGATGAAGTCGTCAGGGTGTTCACGCGTATGAAGAGTTGTGTGCTGTTCTTCTGCAGCGGTTTTACCAGGGTGGAGGACGTCTATCGATCAGCATCCGGTGACCTGCTTGCCGTCATCGTTCCCGGGCAGAGCGACTTCAAGGCCGGTACGGCCAGGTGGCACATCACTGCGCGCGGGGATCGTACATTACTGGTCTATGAAGCAAACATGCAGCCCGACTTTTTTATTCCGCCGTTGATAGGCAGCTATCTGGTCAAGGATGTTCTCAGGGACAAACTGCTGGTGAGTTTCAACAGGACTGACTGCTGCCGTGGCCGAGATTAAACGGCTCATGCGTGAGGCGCGAATCGATCAGTAAGCAGGCCATTTGCCTGACCTTGTCGCCACTGACACGGTACTGGCTCCGGTAACCACTGTAGCGCAGCCAGTCTGTCGGATTTCGCAGCTGCAAGCCTGGTCTATATCTGGTCGTATCCGCGACCTGGAATGTCCGGGACTCGGGTCTAACCAGTCCTTCACTAATTGAAACAGGCTCATTCGTGCCCGACCCTTAAACGGGGATAACCGGCCAAACTCGGACATACAGCCACAAACAAAACGGCGACCCGAAGGCCGCCGTATTAAAGAGGCAAATTTGTTAAGAAGCTTTCTTGCGCCTGGATATTCCTATCAGCTCGAGCAGACCCCTTTTGATGAGGTATTTTTATATGCCTGCGTTAGAATCCAATTTTATCAATAATGAGAATAGCTGACGGTATTAAGGCAGCAATAAGTATTAGTGCGCCGGACATAGAAGCATAGATTGTTTGAATCATAGAAGCCCCCAGCTCTAGATAGAAGAGAATCCTTTATGCAGGTTTTGATCTAGTGTTAGCAACCTGACCTGGCACTGCCATGAATCAGTGGCGTGACGTCCTGGCCAGTGCCATATTGATCCGTGCCAGTATGTCGTCCATACAGGTGTCATCTTCCTTTACGAGAAAGCAGTCCGCGCCATTTCGAATGGCCTGCTGACGGTATTCAGGCAAATCGCAACTGGTAAGAATAACAATCACAATATTCCTGTATACACGCTTTATCTTTTTGGTTACTTCCAGTCCGTTTTCTCCAGGCAACTGAACATCCATGAAGATTAGATGCGGACGCCGATACTCTACCTTACTCAATGCCTCCTCTCCGTCGCCTGCTTCATCGACATCAATCAATGGAAAGTACGAGAGCAATGTGTCTGAGAGTGCTTGCCTAAAGCAGACATCATTCTCAACAAGTAGCATGTTGAACATTGAGATATTCTCGACGCAGTTTGACATGTGTGCTGTGCATAGGATTGCTTGCAATGCTTAATGAAATATTCTCCATTTGTCTGGCAGGCAAGCACTCTACATTTATCCATGCACCTGCGCGCTTGCTATTGCCGGTTCCTCCGATACCGCCGCAGTATATGTAGAGAGGCATCCCTGCCGTTAGAGGCTTCCCTGCTGTTAAATAAAGATCTGCATACATTGCTCATCATCGACCTGGCAGCATGAATGACAATTAGCTGCATATCCTGTGCCATTCTGCGCAAGGCGGGGAAAGTCCTGCAGTTTGAAGTGCTAGCAGGATTTGAGTCGAGTGCTAATGGGATCGGGACTGTATATTCTGTCGCCGTTGCCCGACGGTTAATCCATAGCGGTGATTGTCTCGTTGATTTGACTCGAAAACATTGTCGCCATATGGCGACTCAAGTCAGCTGGTCTGGATTCACAGTTTGTCCAGGTCGAGGAGCATTCGCAGTCGGGTTATCCGAGCCCAATGGGCGATGAGAAACAAGCTAAACTTGGTCTTCCTCCTATATGTGATACTTTCGCTGCTTGAGCATGTTGTGAAATTTCAAGAGCGTCGAAGGTCGAATAATCACGGCAGCCCGCTGAAGGCGGCGCGGATTGAGAAACAGCGACCAGAAGCCGAACAGGAATCGATCAAGTGCCGAGAGATTGGGTGCGCGTCGCCGGGAGCGATTGATGACCAGGAGTTGCTGGCTCATGAGCACGCTGTCAGCGACGACGGCCCTCGCACCGCCGGGCCCCAGGAGTTTGGCGATCGTGGTAAATAGATGTGCGAGGAGTACCAGCAGATCCTTTATGGCAGAGAAGGGTAGGGAAGCTTGCCTTCATGGACAAGACTGTCTAGTGTGGTGTAACGGATAACGTGTACGTATCAGCGAGACGAGAAGCCGTTAGCTGCAAGGCGCGTCTCGCAGGGAATGGCGTGCCCTTTACAAG
>JBDLJX010000123.1:0-7091 GCA_039714155.1 Pseudomonadota bacterium
TACGTTTAGTCTGATTCAAGGCTTCCGTAGGAGCGAATTCATTCGCGATGGTGTTTTGTGTTATTTCCAATGTTTGATCGCGGCTGAAGCCGCTCCTACGTTTAGTCTGATTCAAGGCTTCCGTAGGAGCGAATTCATTCGCGATGGTGTTTTGTGTTATTTCCAATGTTTGATCGCGGCTGAAGCCGCTCCTACAGCCGCTCCTACAGCCGCTCCTACAGCCGCACAAAGGTCACCTCGCCGCCGTTGGTGATGGTGACAGGACCGTCGGCAATGCTGGCCTGGTAGTCCTCGCCATCCAGTGTCCAGGTGCCGTCAAAGGCCAGACTGATGCGATCGATGTTGTGGCTGTAGTAGCCCCTCGCTTCCGTCAGGTAACGATTTGGCTTGCCGCGCAGCAGTGACGGCAGGTTGCGCAGGAGACGGTCGGCATTATCCAGCACCAGGCTGGCGTGCAGCGGGCCGTTTTCCTGTCCCCACCAGGGCCGCATGCCGAGAACAAGTCGTTCCAGGCTGCTGACCAGTAACAACCGGGTGTCACGTGCCGGACTTGCCGGCGAGCCGTTCAGGGCGACCGACATCGGTACCGGTTGCACAAATCGGCGATCACGCCGGGCAATACCCCACATGGTTCTGGCCAGCGTCAGACCCGCTCCGATTTCGCTACTGATGCCTTTCGAGTATATCCGGGCACGACAATACTCGATGCCCTGGATGATGGCGCCGGCACCGAAGAACATGCCGTAGACGGTCGGCTGTGCATCGCTACCCGAGACGCGCAGAATCGGGCGTACCAGGTTTTCGTGCGGCTTGTTACGGTCGGTACTCCATGCACACAGCCGTTGCACGGCGCTGGCAAGACTGCCGCGCAGGCCGACATCACCAGCATTCATATTGGTCGTGCCGCCGGGTAACAGGACAACCCGTGGCAGTACGGGAAACGGATGTTCCTCCAGCAGGTGGGCCAGGGTGCGGGCCACCGTTCCATCGCCACCGTTGATTGCCAGCAGTTCGATGGACTGGTCCGCGAAACCGGCCAGCACCTCTGCAATATGCCCGGCGTCACGGGTCTGTTGATGGTGAACATTGGGGTAATCTGCGACAATGCGGCCAATCGTATCCAGCTGTTTGCGGTTACGGCCACTGTACGGGTTGCTGAGCAGCCCGACAGTAACGCTGTTATCCGGGCGTGGATCTGTGTGATTGACGGTAGCCATGTTCGTTGACGCAGTTTACCGGTTCCTGCCACCCAAGTCGCAGGCAACGGCATGCTACCCCTGGGCAGAATGGCTGAATGAAAAACTCCCTGTACTTTGCGCAACTGTCTGACCCGCACCTGACCTCGTTGGTGCAGGTCGACTGGCGTGACCTCATGAACAAGCGCCTGCTGGGTTATCTGTCGTGGCGCCGTCGGCGGCGCAATGAACATCGCGGCGAGGTCCTGGATGCCCTGCGCGAGGACCTGCAACAGACTTCTCCTGAACATATCGCCGTCACCGGTGACCTGACGCATATCGGCCTGCCACAGGAATTCCGGCAGGCGCGTGGCTGGCTGGAATCCCTTGGCGAACCGCACAAGGTGATAGTTGTACCCGGCAATCATGATGCCTATGTCGCGGTTGACTGGAATGACAGTTTTGCGCACTGGCGTGAATACCTGATGTCGGATGATCCCAGCCGCGGCAAAGCTGCCGGCTCTGTCGATGCGGTGTTCCCCAGCTTGCGAATCCGCGGCCCCGTCGCCTTTATTGGTTTGTGCAGCGCCCGGCCTTCCGCGCCGTTCATGGCGACCGGTTGGCTGGGTGAACAGCAGTTGCAACGGCTGGGGGAGTTGCTGGACAGCACCGGCCGGCAGGGTCTGTTCCGGGTGGTGCTGATACATCATCCGCCGGTCCCCGGTGAAGAAAAGTGGCGCAAGCGGCTGGTTGACGCAGCGTCACTGTGTGAGGTTATTGCCGCACATGGCGCCGAGCTGGTGTTGCACGGGCACCGGCATCGCCCGGTGCATAGCCTGATCGAAATACCGGCTACGCATGTGCCGGTGTACGGGATTCCCTCGGCCTCATCCATCGGCCCGAAGCCGGGTCGTGTGGCGCAATATCACTTGTACCGGGTCAGCCAGTCCGCGGACGCCTGGACAGTGGATATCACAGTACGTGCCTATCGTGCCGATACCGCAGCGTTCGAGCAGGTCAGCAAGATCAGCCTGGAAATCAATCGCAGGTAGGAGCGAACTTATTCGCGATCAGGTATTGGTGTTATACGGGCCGTTTTTTCGCGGCTGAAGCCGCTCCTACGGCCGCTCCTGCTTTGTGTGTTCTTTCGGTGGCCGCGTCAGTTTCTCCTGCACGATGTAATGGTCCCTGACCGAATCGACGTCTACCGCGGCCTCGGCATACGGCAGAATAATGGCACGAATGCGCAGATCGAACTTGCGTGACAGCTGTTCGAGTGCGGCATCCAGTGTCAACCGACCGAGCAGGTAATTGATGACAGCGCCCCAACCAAGCAGGCGGATCATCTTCAGGGGATTTTTCCGGTCATTTTCCACCTGCCGCCAGTAATCGGCAATCCTGCGTGCCCGCGGTGTCAGACAGGCGAACAGGTTGCAGCCGCAGTAATGTGCATCACTGAAACGCAACACGGTCTTTTTCATGCCCGGGAATGCCTCATACACCAGCCTGTGTGGCGCAAGCCCGACGGTCACGTCGGCATCGGATGCGATACTGTCCTGGCAAAAATGGTCAATGATGCGGGCACTGAGCAGCGGGTGATCAGCCGTGGTAATCAATACAGGCGTGTTGCTGTCGATTTGTGTCATTGCATGGCTGGCGCTGGTGCTCGGTGTGCTGCGGGGTTCACACCAGTCGATGCTGCCTGACTCGATGAGGTCACGCACGGTCGGTTCAATGAGCAGTTGTTCCTGTTTTGGCCCGGACAGCAGCCTGGCGTGAATGCAGTCGGCCTCAGCCAGTGCCGACAGCACCCGCAGCACCATGGGTACACCGTCAATTTCGATCATCGCCTTGCAGCAGGCGTGTGAATGCGCCAGCAGCGGGTCCGTTGAGCCTCGATCGCCGGCAAGCACCAGCGCCGTGAATTGTTGTGCTGTCGTATTCGGCATGTGCGGTCAGATGGATTTCTCGTAGATGCGGTAGCGCTTGCTGATCGTTCCGTCGCAGGCCTCGATGAAGCCGCGTATACCGGTATTGTCTTCCAGTATCCAGGACATCTCGACATGGCGAATGCCGCGTCTGGCCAGGTTCCAGCGCACGGCGTCGACCACCATGAACGTTAGCGCCGCACCAAGCGGCGTATTGTGAAACTCCCGGCGTATCCCCATGAGTGGCACACGTGCCGTCTGCGGGTAACGTACCTTCAGTCGCCACAACAATTTCAACCAGCCGAACGGTAACAGCTTGCCACCCAGATCGTGAATGGCTTCGTTGATGTTGGGCATGGCAACGATCATGGCGACCGGGCGGCCATCGATTTCGGCAATTTGTACAAAGCTGTCATCAACAAGCAGCGTCAGCAATTCCCCGATATCGGCAAATTCAGCGGCCGTGAACGGCACAAAACCCCAGTTCTCCGCCCAGGCATCATTGAAAATATCGCGCAGGATTTCCAGTTCTGCCTTTAGCTGTTTGCGGCGCAGGCAGCGGACCCGGACATGCCGGGTCTCTCTGTCAAGCAGCCGGGTCATGATGCGCGGGGCCTCGAAGTCCGGCTGGATCTGGAAGGCGAGCAAGTCGGTGGCCTTGTGATAACCGGCCGCCTCGACATGGCGGCCATACCAGGGGCGGGCATGGCCCATCATGATGTAAGGCGGGGTATCAAAGCCATCGACCAGCAGGCCGCATTCCTCGTTGATCGACAGGTTGTAAGGTCCGCGAATGGTATGCATGCCCCGCTCCTGCAGCCAGCCCTCGGCGGTCGTCAGCAGTGCGGCCACCAGTGCCGGGTCGTCATCGGCCTCCAGCATGCCGAAATAGCCAACCGCATCGCCGTGCCGGGTCTGGTACAGATCATCGATCTGGGCGCTGACGCGGCCAACAATGCGGCCATCACGGCGGGCGGTCCAGGCCTGCCAGCGGGCATGTTCGAAAAACGGGTTTTTCTCCGTCAGGCGCTGGTTCTGCTCAAACCGGAGCGGCGCTACCCAATTGGGGTCATCCTGATAGAAATTGCCGGCCGCGTTGATGAACTCGGCGAGCCCCGACTTGCCGGCGACGGGGATTATCTGGATGGTCTCGGAACTCTGAGTGCTCATCGTCTGTTTGTTGTGCGTGGCTGGCCGGGGCAGTAAAGCGTACCGATGATACAGGATGTCCGAACTCGCCATAGCGGCTTATGGCATAAGTACTCTTTCAACCTGAAAAAGATATTATTGCCACGGAATCCACGGAAGGACACGGAAGAATAAATGCCTTAAATGACATTTTTCCGTGTCCTTCCGTGGATTCCGTGGCCATTAAAAAAACTCGCACTCAGCGTGTTGGTCCAGTATTCGTTTTACCAGTTTGTCAAAGAGTACTAAGTAATTACGCAGATCTGCACCGGGCTGATGCGGTTTTCCGAGTATGCACCGTAATGGTGCGTAGCTGGGTCAAATACCGATTTCCAGGCTTGTTAACTCATTGATTTGCAGGCTTGGCTACATGGCATAAAATCTGCAGTTGATTGTCATTTAACTGTATAGCTTCATAAGCATATGCCGTTATAGCACCTTGATGCCAGCTTGACGGATGGCGACCCGGATCCACTTGTTGTTTTCGTGCAACAATGAGGGTTAAAAATGACACATATTGAAAAAATGTTGTAAGGGTATTGTGTTTTCATGTATTTCACGCAATAATGCGCACCCTGATGAACCGAAATAGCCGCCAGCCCGTGGCGAACGTTGCAAATAGACCACGGGTTTGGAAGGCAAGCAACAGATTATTTGATTGTTGAGACACGGCTAGTCTCATCTTTATTTTTTTGGCTTTTACTGGTTAAATACGGCGCTTTGTTTGTGGCTGAATCGGGACGCGTCTGTCGCAGCATGACAGGCACCTGGTTTTTAACATCCAACAAGGGACGACCTGTTTTGGATACACAATTGACACCTACATTGCACGACTTGCCGTTTCGTGCCGCTGACTTTTCTACCCTGGCCGATGCGTTGGATTACGCAGCACAGGGTGACACCGGCGCGAACTTTTATACTGGCAGGGGTGTACTCTACGCCACGCTTCCGTATTCGGAATTGCGTGCGACCGCCCGCGTGCTTGCACGCAAGCTGCTTGGTATGGGGCTGGTAAAGGGTGAGCACGTTGCACTGATTGCCGAAACCAATCCGGAATTCCTGCAGTTTTTCTTTGCCTGCCAGTATGCCGGCCTGGTGCCGGTTGCATTACCGGCTTCCATCAAGCTCGGCGGGCACACGACCTATGTCAAACAGTTGCGTGGTCTGCTTGAGAGCAGCCAGGCTGCTGTTGCCATGGCGCCGGAAGGTTACGTTTCCTACCTTGAAGAGGCCGCTGAAGGTCTCGGCCTGCGCCTGACCGGTGCGCCGGAGGTATTTAACGGTCTTCCGGAACAGGATATCGCATTCCCGGTTGCGGATGCCGGGGATATTGCCTATATCCAGTACACCTCGGGCAGTACCAAATTTCCGCGTGGCGTTGTTATCAAGCAGCGCTCCGTGATGAGCAACCTGGCTGGCATCATCCGCCACGGCGTCAAGATGGGTCCGGGTGACCGCTGTTTCTCCTGGCTGCCGTTCTATCACGACATGGGCCTGGTTGGCCTCGTGCTGGTGCCGGTGGCCTCGCAGGTATCGGTTGATTACCTGGATACCCGGGAATTTGCCATGCGTCCGCGTCAGTGGCTGAGCCTGATGACGCGCACCAAGGCGACGATTTCCTTCAGTCCGCCATTTGGTTATGAACTCTGCACGCGCCGCCTGCGGGAAGGCGAGGCGGAGAAGTATGACCTCAGCAACTGGCGGGTTGCCGGCGTGGGTGCGGAGATGATCCGTTCCGATACGCTGGAACGGTTTGCCAGGGCGCTGGCGCCGGCCGGTTTCAACGAGAAGGCCTTCCTTGCCTGTTACGGCATGGCCGAGTGTTCGCTCGCGGTCAGCTTCGCACCGTTGCTGGAAGCGCATTCAACGGATTGCGTTGATGGCGATCATCATGCGAACTGCCAGCAGGCACTGCCGATTACCGATGTCGAGAATCCCGGCAGGCCGCGTTGCTTTGTCGAATGTGGTGTGCCGTTACCCGAGTATGAGGTCGAGATTCGGGATGATAGCGGCAAGGTATTGCAGGACCGTCATAGCGGCACGATTTATGTACGTGGCCCGAGTGTCATGTCCGGTTATTTCAATGCGCCGGAAGAGACCGCCAAGTCATTGTCTGAAGATGGCTGGCTGAATACCGGTGATATCGGTTACCAGGTAGAGGGCAGGCTGATCATTACCGGCCGTGAAAAGGACCTCATTATTATCAACGGTCGCAACATCTGGCCGCAGGACCTTGAGTACCTGGCCGAGCAGCAGCCGGAAGTGAATATCAGCGATGCGCTGGCGTTCTCGGTACCGGGTCCGGAAGACGAGGAAGTCTGCGTACTGGTGGTGCAGTGCCGTGATTCGGACAGTGATGTTCGTGCCGACCTGATTGACCGGTTGAATCGACTGGTACGGCTTGAGCTGGGTATCGATACCTATGTTGAACTGGTACCTTCGCATACCCTGCCGCGTACCTCATCCGGCAAGCTGTCGCGCTCCAAGGCCCGCCAGCAGTTCATGGAGCGACATGATGCTGTCCAACTGGCCCCAAACCATGCCATAAAGGCAAAACCGGACAGCGTGGTCGAGCTGAAGCAGGGAACGGCCTGATATTGTTTTTTACGTGTGCAATGCAAGATAAAATAACCGGCCTCTGGCCGGTTATTTTTTTGCCTGCATGCGGGAGTAATTAATCTTGAATGGTCGGTATGGATCATATGTGTCGTAGGAGCGGCTTCAGCCGCGATCAGAAAATAGCCACGGAAGCACACGGAAAAACACGGAAGGCAATATAATCGCGAATAAATTCGCTCCT
>JBDLJX010000124.1:0-7024 GCA_039714155.1 Pseudomonadota bacterium
CTGTTGTCCGTGAAAAGCATACCTAAACCGACTAATTCTTCGGCCGCTATATAGAGTTCAGGTGCCCACCCTGTGGCCTGAAACCTGCGGAAAACGGAGTGATCCATGGACAACAGCAGCCTGGTAGGACTATTCAAAAACATATCCAGCGTCATCATAGGAAAGCAGGAGGCCATCCTGCTGACCATAGCCACATTGCTGTGCCGTGGCCACCTGCTGATCGAGGATGCGCCGGGGCTCGGCAAGACCATGCTGGCCAGGGCACTGGCCAGCTCGCTGGATATGGATTTCAAGCGTATTCAGTGCACCCCGGATCTGCTCCCCTCGGACATAACGGGTGTCTCTGTCTACAACCAGAAGACCCTGGAGTTCGACTTTATGCGCGGACCCGTCTTTACCAACATCCTGCTGGTCGATGAGATCAATCGTGCTACCCCGCGCACCCAGTCGAGCCTGCTGGAGGCCATGGCCGAGAACCAGGTCAGTGTGGACGGCACCACCTGGCCGCTGGCGGATGTCTTCATGACCATCGCCACCCAGAATCCGATCGAATACCACGGCACCTATCCACTGCCCGAGGCGCAACTGGATCGCTTTTTCATGCGGATCAATATGGGCTACCCCGAACTCGCTGAAGAAATCAGCATCATGCAGATGCAGAAGGACCGGCATCCGATCCATGCGTTGCAGGCGGTGCTCGATCTCGACACCCTCGCGCGCCTGCAGGGCCAGGTCACCAGGGTCCACATCGAACCGGATGTGCTGGAGTATATTGCCCGGATCGTCCAGACGACGAGGGACCACAAAGACCTTGCCATGGGCGCCAGCCCGCGCGGTTCACTGGCGATGATGATGGCGGCACGGGCCATGGCGCTGTTGTCCGGGAAGGACTATGTACAACCGAACACCGTCAAGCAGGTCGCGGTGCCGGTGCTGGCCCACCGCCTGATCGCGCATCCCGTGAAGCGCTCTGCCGGTGTCAATGAGGAGAGCGTACTGATGTCCATCCTCAACCACGTACGAGTCCCTGTTGCCGCGGCCTGACCTGCACCGCCTGCTAACACCGGGCACTGTCCTCGCACTGGTCAGTGCCATCCTGTATCTGATTGCCTGGAACCGTGGCATTGCACTGCTCTATGGCATGTTCGCACTCGTGCTGGCGACCCTGCTCATCAGCTGGATCCTGCCGCGATGGGCAGTGACCCGGGTCGAGGCCGTGAGACAACATCCGGCCAGGGCGATCGAGGGAGAAGAGGTCGAGTTTGCCATTAGCCTGAAAAACAGCGGCTGGATCGGCCGCTACATGCTTGAGGTCTGGGACCACCTGCCGTTTGCCACGCCGGACAGTCAGCAGGCCATGGGTTTTATCCCCATGCTCGGCGACCGTCACAGGGTCAGTCTGAACCTGCCGTGTGACCTGCGCGGTGAATATACCTTTGATTCACTCATGCTGAAGACCGGTTTCCCCTTTGGCCTGCATGTCGCCGAGCGCCGGCTAGCCACAACTCCCAGTACCTTGCTGGTCTATCCATCGGTCTTTAAAATCGCCCGGTTTGACTATCTCGGCAATGAATCCCTGCCCGCCGCGGGCAACCGTTCGGTCATCCGTGCCGGTGGTGCCGGGGATTTCATGGGGGTGCGTGAATACCGCCGGGGTGACAGCCCCCGACACATCCACTGGTCTGCCAGTGCGCACCATGGCGCACTCATGGTGCGTGAACTCGAATGGCTTTCGATTACGCGGGTGACGCTGGTGCTGAACCTGAATGCGGCAGCCATTTGTGGAGACGGTAAGGAAAGCACTCTTGAATACGCGGTGAAAATCGCTGCCTCCATTGCCCGGCACGCACTGGATGAAGGGCATAGCGTCGCATTGTTCGGTCACGGCAGGGACAGGCTCTCCATACAGGGTGGTCGCGGTGAGGGGCATTTCCAGACCCTCCTCGAAGCGCTGGCCCGTGTCAGGGCTGATGGCGACACAAGCTACGCGGAGACCATCCGGCGGGCGGGTGAACATGATGGTGGGCGCGGGGTACTGATAGTGTTCGAAAACCAGCCATCGGACACGGAGCACGGCGGGTTTATTGACACCGGGCAGCACCGGCTTATCCGCATTCGCTTCGATGCCGACAGCTTCCGGTATCCCGCTCGTCGGTCGGTCGGAGGAGGGCGCAGCGTCGAATTTGGTGATCAGGTCTACCACATTGGCCGCGGCGCCGACCTCGAGCGCGTATTTGCCACATGAAGACCCGCCTGAAGAGTCCGGCCGTTTATTACAGTCTGTTCGGCCTGCAACTGACGACACTGTTGGCGATATTGTCGCTTGCGCACCGTCCCGACGTCATGCTGGGTGGCCTGCTGGGTGGTGTGCCGCTGATTGCACTGGGCCTCAATGCGGGCCGGGCAAATGCGGACATCCGGCATGCCGCCTATCAGCAACTGACCCAGGCCGGTGTGATGATCGCATTGATTATTCTGGTGGCCATGCTGGCGGCCGGCTGGCTGATCAACGGCCTGCTGGTCTTCCTGCTGGCCATACAGGCGACGCGCAATCTTACGCTGTCCACCCGACGCGATCTGTATTTCTGCCTGATTGTCACGCTGGTGTGCCTGCTGTTTGCCGCTGCGCAAAGCCGCAGCAGTGGATTCCTGATCTACATGGCGGCCTACATTCTCACCGGCGGGCTCACCCTGGCGGCCGTTCATCAGGATGAGCGCTTGCAATTCGCCATCGGCCGGGGTCATTTCCCCGGCCGATGGCGGCGCTGGACCGTCATCGGCGGCTTCTCGGTACTGCTGGCTGTGCTGTCACTCGGACTCTATTTCGCAGTGCCCCGGCCACCGGCAGCGCATATCGGTGCCTTCCCGGCGGGTGGGGGGAATTATTACGATGACCAGGACTGGCTGGACGAAGCCACCAACCAGGCCGGCGAGACGCAGGCGGAATCAACCATCGATAGTGAGCCTGTAGACAAGTCACCACGCGAAAACAATGCTAAGGATCGCGATAGTGATGAGTCGGCAAACAGTGCACCAGGCTATAGCGGGTTTGGCGAACAACTGGACATCGACGATCCGGGGCGCCAGGGCGGGGGAGAACTCTTCAACGGTATCGTGCTGTACATGCAAGCTCCGCGTCCGCTCTATCTGCGCGGAAAGGTATTTGATAGCTTCGACGGTCGGACATGGCACCGGCACCACCCGGGTACGGAAAAACTCGAGCTGCAAAACGGCGGCATCCGCTTCATGGAAGACACCGGCCTTCCCGTCATCCAGCAGACCGTCAATGTCGTGCATGACCTGCCCGGGTACATCTATGGTGCGGAGCGCGTCGCGGCGGTGCGCTTCCCGGGCAGTGTCATCGCCCGGGACAGCGATCGCGGTCTGCAGGTCCCGGGCCGGTTGCAGTCGGGCACCACCTATTCGGTGCGCTCCGTGACTGCCGATGCCGCCGGACGACCGGCAAGCGGCGCCGAGCCGCTGCCTGACCCGGAGGATTATCTCCAGTTACCGGAAGACCTGTCAGAGCGCATCAGCCTGTTGGCCGCGGAGGTCATGCACGGGGCTACCGACATGGCGGCCGCAGGGCGACTGGAACAATATCTGCGCAATGAATATGACTACAGCTTTTCAACCGTGGTCAGCTCCCAGGGACGCATACCCCTGGATGAATTCCTGTTCGAGACGCGCAGGGGGCATTGCGAATATTTCGCGACGGCCATGGCCATCATGCTGCGCACGCAGAATATCCCTGCACGCCTCGCCACGGGATTTTCCGCCACCACCTACAATCCGCTCACTGGTTACTACGAGATACGTGCCCTGGATGCCCATGCCTGGGTGGAGGCCTGGTTCCCGGAACACGGCTGGGTGCTGTTCGAACCAACCGCTTTCTACACACTGCCGCAACCTCCCGAGGATACCTCGACCGGCAGTCAGTTATCTCAATATCTCGATGACCTGTCACGGGTCTGGGAATATCTGCCCGAGGCTGACGGCGAGGTCCGCTGGAGTGTGCTGGTCAGCCAGGCCTACCAACGGATTACGGAATTCATGCAACAACTGGTGTTCGCCATCAGGCATGGTGCCGTCCTGCTGGCTCACTGGCTGTGGCAATTCGGCCCGGTGCTTGTATTCGCCACTGCCGTGACCGGCCTGATCTGGTATTACCTGCGCTACCCCTGGTTCAGGATGCGTTCCAGGCAACGTGTGAAGTGTGGTATGCGGACGCTCTCGCCGCAAGCCTTTGCGCGGCTGTGTTACCAGGAACTGGAGGCTCTGGCGGGTTATTTCGGGTGCCCGCGTGATCCGGCCTGGACCGTCGAGGAATACATCGACAGGCTGCGGGAATTTGACATGCACCTGGTGGCACCGGCCGGCAGTATTGGCAATAATTTCACCCGAATTCGATATGCCCTGCAACCAGCGGCGTTCGAGCCCGATCGCGAGGTGCTGTATAACGACTACCTCCGGGCAAGCCGTATCACGCCCCCGATTCCGGCGCTGCCTGACCTGGCCCGCTTTTGTTGCTGGTGGAACCGCTGATTAATCCGTCATTCCGGGATGCGTCTGTACCGCACCCGGAATGACGTATGGTGAATTGATCAGGACTTCATCAGGCGACAGGTGCTACTGCTTCAGATCGTCGCTGGTATCGAATTCCTTATCCGGCCCGGCGGAGGCGATGAATACCTCACTGCCTTCCGCGTTGATGCGAAACGGGGTACCCCAGCCATCGATGAGATTGTTGGCCGGCATACCTTCATCAACCAGGCGGTCGTAACTGACTTCATGGGGTTTGATCTTGCCCTGCTGTATTGTCACCACAATGGCAAGCTTCGCCATGGTCATGTTCAGGAAGGTCTCCTGACCCTGCCGTGTTTTCATGAGCTTCGGGTCCTGTGCATCGTAGGATGACTGCATCTCCTGAAATTTCTCGATCCCGTTGGGCATCATCCAGGACATCAGAGCGCCACTGAAGACCAACGGCAGAATGAGCCCGGCAACGACTGCGGGCCACGAGGTGCCGCCGGTCTTCGCCAGAATTTCGGTAGTGGCCTTGCGTCGCTTGCGCAGCCTGGTGACTTCATTCCTGACATGTTTGTAGTAAATGAAGTTTGCACTCATCGCGAACAGGGCGTTGATGAAAATGAGGCTGAAAAACGGTAACGCCGGTGCCAGTATGACCGGTATTACAAACAGTGCCGCGGCCCATAGCCAAAGCTTGCGATACAGTGCCCAGTGAAAGGGGAAGAAGAATCCCGGCCAGTGCCAGCCCGGTTTGAATTTGTCACCGGCATCGCGGAATGCATCGAACTTTCCGTCATAGTAGTAGCCATTTTCCCGAACGTAGTCGAGCATATCTTCATCAAGCGTCGATCGTTCAGCAGTGGAATCTGTGTCTGTTGTTGTACCGGCTGGCTCGGTGACGGTCGACCCTTCCTGCTGTGCCCGGTACTTGGTAAAGAATATGCCGCAGGCACTGCACTGTTCTGCCGGTTCCTGTTCGACACCGCATTTCGGGCAGACCGTGACATGATCCGTGTTGGCAGCTGACACGGCCTGGTCAGCCGCTTCTTCGTCAACGGGTTCCAGTTGCAGTGTCAATTCACCGCTGTTTGCCTGCTGTTTGACTGTAGTGCTTTTAATGGCACTGGCATTTTCTGCCAGTGTATCCGGAAACGTGTCATGCTGCGTCGCAGCAGCGGAAACGTCCATACCCGCCATAGCAACCAGATCGACTGGAGCGTCGTCAGACTGCAAATCTTCCAGTTCCATGCGGCTACTCGATTTATCCGCAGATGCTGCGGCAGTGGCCACATGGGGCATGACCTGGCCCTTCAAACCGATTGTGGCGAGAAATGACTGCAGTTTTTCTGCATTCTCCGGTGTGATATAGAGCGTACGCGAAACCGGTTGCCCATCCAGTAATGGCTGGAACCATTCCGCCTTGTCCTTGAACAGTTTCGTGAGTTTTTCAACCGCTGTTACCAGTGAAGAACCTTCCTGAATTGTTCCGTTTAGCTGTAGCTCGTGTTTGACCTTTTCCATCAAGTTAATTCCTTTTATATGATGCTCACACTGTCGATCGTGACTGCCAGCGTGATTGGATACACATGGACATGGGTACAGCGATACCCTGCGACAGATAACCTGAATCTGAGTAAACTAACGGTCTTTTCAAATAAAAGTTTAGCGGGTACGCGTTGGTAGGCTTGGTGGACACTACATAGATCATGGCATCCATGCAATCGCCAGCTACGAGTCAGGTAGAGCCTGACTCGACAGGAAGGCCGGCGGTTTTCCATTCGGGAAAACCATCCTCCAGACGTCGTGCCTTTAGTCCTTTTTCTCTTAGGCGTGCCACGGCATCGAAGGCCAGTACGCAGTGAGGTCCCCGGCAGTAGGCAACGATTTCCTGTTCAGGATTGAGTTCTTTCAGATAGTGTTTCAGTTCGGAGAGGGGAACATTAACAGCGCCGGGAACGTGCCCTGCGGCATATTCTTCCGGTGGGCGAACATCCAGCACAGTGACCAGGCCGTCTCGTACCCGCTCAAGGAGTTCCTGGCGGGGCAGGGGTTCCAGCTCATCTTTGACTGTTAAGTAGGTATTGACCAGCCGCTCCACATCCGCCACATGCCGCTCGGCGACACCGCGTAATGCATCGAGCAGACCGATTACATCATCGCCACTCAGCGTATAAAAAACCTTCAACCCGTCCTTGCGACACCTCACCAGGCCAGCCTGGCGCAACTGCTGCAGGTGCTGGGAGGTGTTGGCTACCGTCAGTCCGGATACCTTTGCCAGTTCGTCAACACTGCGCTCGCCCTGGGCAATATATTCCAGCAATTCCAGACGGTTAGCATTACTCAGCGCCTTTCCTACGCGGGCGAACTGGGTGAATAAATCGTGTTTGAAGTGGCTGCTTGACATGATTTGATAATCTACTACACTATATTCAAGGAATCAATTGAATAGTATATTTTAAGAATTATTATAGCAGATGGCCGACGGGGGGCAATC
>JBDLJX010000125.1:0-6709 GCA_039714155.1 Pseudomonadota bacterium
TATCACCGGATGATCAAATTACCTCACGACCATCATATGAATCCTGCATCTCCGGACACTTGCCCGACAGGAGAGTCACTGCATCCATGTGTACCCTGATCCGGTTACGGTGCTGTACACTTGGCCCGGTCTGCAATTACTGCAGGTGAGTGGCGGCAATCCTTGCTCCGCACGCAGCGCCTCCACCCATGTGCAAAACTACCAGCAGAAAAAATAAAGGGAGAAAACTGATGACTGAGCAACTCGACAAAGCGGCCGTAATTACCAACCTCAATAAGATCCTCGAACTGGAGCTTGCCGGTGTCGTGCGCTACACCCACTATGCCCTGATGATCTTCGGATACAACCGCATCCCCATCGTTTCCTGGATGCAGGCGCAGGCCGATGAATCCCTGGCCCATGCCCGGGAGGCCGGTGAACTGATCACGCATCTCGGCGAACATCCCTCGCTGGCTATCGGTCCGCTGCTGGAGAGCCACAAGCACGACATTGGCGATATCCTGCGCGAGTCCCTGGAACACGAGCGCGAAGCGCTGGGAGCCTACCGGGAACTGCTCGCGCTGGTGGAGGACCGCTCGGTGCTACTGGAGGAGTATGCCCGGCGCATGATCTCCCTGGAAGAAATGCACCAGGGCGAAGTGGACAAAATGTTGCGTAAACCCGGTGAAGTAGGCGTCTACTCTGCTTGAACCCGGTTCCTGCATGGGTAAAGGAGAGGAATTATTCTGATTGGCTGGACGCCACTCAGGCTGTCCAGGACAGTGCACCGCTACCGCGTGCTGCCAGGATTGCCTTGCCCTTTTCCTCCAATTCGAACATCCGCTCCAGGCTCTGCAGCGCGCGGGCGGCAATATCCGGCGGGATCTCGATGTATTGCTCTGGCACCGGATCCTTGAGGGCCTTGAGTACGTCTTCGAGCTGGATCTGCTTCATGTAGGGACACAGGATGCAGGTGCCGACGATTTCCTTGTCCTTGAATTCCGCCTTGAACCGGTCGGTAAGACCGCACTCGGTTACCAGCATGAAGGTCTTTGCCGGTGACGTCTTGACGTAGTTGAGCATGCCCGATGTCCCGCCGGCATAGTCCACTTCTGCGACCAGCCCGGGGGTACATTCGGGGTGGGCCAGTATCTTTACGCCGGGGAAGCGGTTGCGAATATCTTTCACCGAACTGACGTCAAAGCCCTCGTGCACAACACAGGTCCCGTCCCAGGTGTATATGGTCTTGGTGCTTATCCTGGCGAGGTTCTCTGCCATCAGGCGGTCGGGGATGAACAGGACCTCGTCCTGCGGCATGGCCTCCACCACCTCGACGGCGTTTGATGAAGTGCAACAGGCGTCACTCTCGGCCTTGACCTCGGCATAGGTGTTCACGTAACACACCACGCCCGCATCGGGGTGTGCTGCCCGCAGCTCCCGTACCTGCTCCCCGGTAATCGAATCGGCCAGTGAACAGCCAGCCACCTGCGGTACCAGCACGTCCTTGTCGGGATTGAGCAGCTTGGCCGTTTCACCCATGAAATAGACCGAGCAAAACACGATCTTCCTGGCCGGATGTTCGCTTGCCTTGACGCTCAGACCATAAGAATCACCGATATAGTCCCCCACCCCGTACATAATGTCCGGGGTCTGGTAGGAATGGGCCAGGACAAGGGCACCCTGTTCTTGCTTGAGAGCATTGATCTCCAGTGTAACCGGGGCAATTAATTCGCAGTCACCCTTACTCCAGCCAAGGTGGTGAAGTTTGCCGTACAGGCGTCGGGTCTCCTTGTTCAAGTCAGTGTACATATAACAACCTTGTTACTTCATGGGTAACGCAATCGCAGCCCTACTAAAATTTTAGACAAGAAAAGCTGGCCCCGTTTACCAATAAACACCCTGACCTGTAGCAGAATTCCAGTGGTGAACCAGTGCGGAATTTTGCAGTGGCGCATGGTAGTGGTCATGACAAGGCAAACTGTGCAAGGCCCCCTGCAAGCACTCAGTGGCCACTGGGTAGCCGATCACCTGATTTCCAACCAGGCACTCGAACGAAAAGACAACATGTTGATTTACAATGCATATAGAAATTACGGGACGGGAGAACAGCAGCTGGAAAAAACGCCTGAAATCTCTTCTTTCTTACTGTTTTTAAAGGTATGGCGCGCCCGGAGAGATGATTCGGCGCTGTGCACCTCACCCCTTCGGGGCCACCGGCTTCGCCGGCGTTGTCTCGCGCTACTTTGTTGCGCTCAGCTCGAACTCCCGACCGCCTGGTTCGTAGTAGCCGGTTTAGACCGTTTTACTTACTTTATTAATCAATCGCTTGCGGTACTTGCCCAGCCAATGCCGTAGTTGAGTTATCAATCACTTGTAGTTCACTGTCAATTCAAGTTAGCACAAAACTGGCACAGTCCTTTTTATCCACTGAATATCTCAATTGCCACATGCGCCCATTGCTACAAGATTAGTAATTTGCCATCCACTTCCTTTAAGCAACCTTCAGCTTCACGGGCTTTCTTACCCGAGTCAGCATATTGACCAGCATATCGATGCTGAACTTGTTGATCTTGCCACGCATCAGGTCACTGATTCTCGGCTGATGAACACCGAATACTTCTGCGGCTTTCTTCTGGCCCAGCCCTTCATCCTCAATAAATTTACGCAACGTAATCATCAGCTCTGAACGAATCTTCAAATTTTGCGCCATCGCCGGGTTATCCTCCAGCGCCTCAAATACATTGCTATAGCCTTTTGAAAACGTCATTTCCGTTTCCTCTTCCTCTCTCCTGCCAGTGCCTTGTACCTTGCTTTAGCCAACGCAATATCCCCCTCTGTCATTCGGCTGCTAATGGGTTGGTATGAAAAGGCACCTATCAGACATGGCAGTCCTGTCAAATTTCGGTACGAGTACTGCAGCAAGCAAGTCTTGCTATTGGTGGGTCTGCATTTCATTAAACGCTGAATATCCAAAGAAAAGTGTATGCATCACCCCCCCTCATTATTGATATTTAACCGGTCTAGCCGCTTAGTTATTTAAGGCGCCATGCTCAACCCAAAGTCGCAGGATCTCGATTTCCTCGCTGGCTAGTGGCTCCCGTCCGTGTGGCATCCTAATCGATGTATTGGCCCGCCCCTCCACCAGCATATTGAGTATGCTGTGCCTGCCGTCCTCGCGCACGATCACGGGGCCATAAATGGTGCCCTTCATAAGGTCTTCATAGGTTGCCATGGACAACCCGGTCTTCAGATAGCCCTTACCGTTGGGTGGGATATGACATTCGATGCAGTTTGCCTTCAGGATGGGTTGCACATCGCGCTGAAAGCTGACTTGCCGTTCCTCCTTGATACAGCCGCTAATCACCAACACAAGGAGCATAAGACCTGTAGTATCAATTCGCATTGTCATGCTCACTGGGAATGCGGTTTAATAGGTTCTTGTGCCGCGTTGGGTTAAATGCCTCCTCCTTTTCGTTACGGATTCGCGCTATACGTTCAATATTACTGAAGCTGATCATTACCTCCTTATGCAGTTTCTGTTTGACAGCATAGCTCCCGATCAATGGTGGCACGAAAAAACCAGGTTCCAATATTAGATTGTAGTTAATTCGTGTGTTACCACCTAAGGGTTGAATCTGCCATATAGCCGCACCTGATTTAACATTGCTGAACTGGGGAACGATCACGGCGTAGATATCACCTGTTCCCAGCTCCCGCACATCCTCCACCCGAATGATTTCCCGACAGAAAATCAAGATGCAGTCGTTAATCAGTGTTCTTATCCGGACAACCGAATCATCCGGCGTATACATAATCTCTGACTCGACTATGGAGGGATTCAGGCGATAGATATGCACATAATCGGTAATTACGTGGTGGACATCCTCAAACGGCGCATCAAGAATCATCTCCAGCTTGAGTTGATATACCCCCTGTTTATGACTTAAGGCAAGTTCGACGACTTCCCCGGCCGCTAGCAGGGTGGAATACAGGCAACAACCCGCCAATGCGAAAAGGAATATGGCGCCCATGCTGACAGTTCGCAACACATTTCCGTCCCTTGGTTGTGTGTTCTAACCAGAACTGTAGATGATTTGTCCTAAAATTCCACCTAAGACGCTGAACTTCTGGTTTGGGTAGAGTAAGGATGTGGCGCGGTGATATAAGGTACAGCCTATCTGTTGCCGCCCCTTTCGTCTGGCGGTGCCTCAATAGCCGAACCATCACTCCGTTACCACATCCTGTTGATTTGCGCCGAATATTGAACCACTTTTGCACTGAAATTAGACCTACTCATTAATATCTATTTGCCTGAATATATGAAGTAACTCTGAAGTTGATAAGGCTCACGTAAAAATGCAAATTTGGGCCAAACGAGCACGCAAATCAACAGTCCGCTGTTGGTTCGCAGCTGTCGAACCATTCATGCATTCGCGAGGCCGGTTTGCAGGTCGGGCATATGATGTCAAAGGCAAATACTGATCAAGTCATTAAATTTGTCCATGTTTTTTCCGCGGGTTCGGGTGGCCAGCACAAAGAGCACCGCTACGGCAGCCGACTGCCGCAATTGTGGTGGGTATTGACGTCGCAGAGCTGGATTAAGGTTCCGATAAATGTCTATGCACTCGAACACCGCGAGGGCCTTGTGCTCTTCGACGCCGGTCTGGACCCGGCCATAGGAACGGACCCAAACTATATTTCTAGCCCTGTCGGCAGGTTCTTCATGCGCAAGCTTTTTCGCTTACACATTGGACCGGACGATACGCTGACCAAGAAGCTCGAAGGATTGGGATACGTTACCGCCGACGTCCGCAAGGTCATCGTCTCGCACCTGCATTTCGACCATGTTGGTGGCATCGCGCACGTCCCCCAAGCCGACTTGCTCGTCAGCAAAGATGAATGGCGGCAACTCTCTGGCCCGCATCCGGAACGGGAATGGATTTTCCGCGAGCACATTGAATTACCCGGCGCGAAGTGGCGCCAGATAGAATTCGCACCGACAGATGATCCGTTGTTGGCGCCCTTTGGCGGCTGTTACGATGTGATGGGCGACGGCTCGATGATCTTGCTGCCGACGCCCGGCCACACGCCCGGGTCCATGTCCATGCTTGTGCGAGCCGGTGGGTTGCCGCCGCTATTGCTCGTGGCCGATCTGACCTATCAGGCCGACTTGCTGATAAAGGACCAGGTTCCCGGAACTGGCAACGCGAAACAGCTCCGCTCCTCCTTCGCAAAAGTCCGTGCCCTGAAAAAACAGTTGCCGAATCTCGTTATCTTGCCTGCCCATGACCCAAGGGCAGCTGAAACCCTAAGAGCGGCTACAGAAGTTGCTGATAATCAATAACACGGTCGATCGCTGGGCAGCCACGGCCGGACTGCTGGCAGCACCGTTTTACCTGATGCTGATTATCTTGCTCGGTACATTGGAACCGGGATTCAGCCACCGTACCTCGCTCATGAGCACGCTCGGCGGAGTACCGGGCATACGCGGACTTGCATTCAATATCAGTGTTGCCGCGACGGGCGTGTTTGTGATCACATTCGCGATCGGCCTGCAGCGCCAGCTTCCGCCGAGATGGACCGCCAAGGTGGGCTCCGCATTGTTAGTGATCGGTGGCCTGGGGTTTATCGGCGCGGGTATACACCAGATATTCCAGTTCATCCTTCCGGTCAGGGACCTGACATGGGTGACAGCATCCTGTTTAAATCGAATTCCCCTGTTCCCAGGTGATGACCGGGGTCAGAAAAACTTCTTTGCCATATCGAGTAAATCATCGGCAACGGAGCCGTCTCCATTGGCATCCGGCATTGCTGTAAGCATATTGCTCGTGGCGGAACCGTCGTTGCCCGCCGCAGCCGATTGCTTGCTCATCATGCCCATGGCAGCGGCAGCGACCATGGGCAGCATCTGCTTCAGGATGCCGCTATCCAGCCCGGTTGCCGCAGCAGCCTGCCCGCACCGCCCGGGAAACTAATCCGATTCGTCAGCGACGGATGCTTCTGCCGCGTTGCTTGTTACCGACTTCATTCCGTTGCTACAGCCACTTTCTGATTTGTACATCTGGCTCTTGCCAATGCTCTGGCCATTCGTTGCATTCAGCACAAAGTAATCCTTGCCGTCGTTCGACTTCTTGACTTCAAAATGACCTTCACTCTGTGAATTCTTTTTCACGGACTCGATGCCGTTCATGCAATCGGCCTTGGCCTTATAGCCCTGACTTGTCAGGATGACTTCCCCATTACCGGCCTTGAGATTGAAATAGTACTTGCCGTCCTTACCTTTTGTGATAACAAATTTTCCTGCCATGACACACTCCTCCATTTCCTGGCTTTTTATTGGCTACCAAGCAGCCACTGAAAACACCAGGCTTTGCCTCAGTTGATGGCTATTTTAGTCCAACTTTCTCGCCCATGCTCTTTGTATTGATGCCCGGAAGTGAATATACCGGACAGGTGCCAAATACTCCCGTTACTATCAGGATAAGTCCGATCCAACCGATGGGTGTTTGTATGCCGGTGAATACATTTCCGACCAACAGGACACCGACAATGACTCGGATAATACGGTCGATTTTTCCGGTATTACTCTTAAACAGTGAGTTCATGAATGATTCTCCATCCATGCGATCCCGCCTAAGGAAGCGTAGTTGAAGGGAAGATAATCGATATTGATCTGCATCAAAAAAAGCACAGCTGTCCACAGCCTTTTTGAAGCAAAATCAGCTAATTA
>JBDLJX010000126.1:0-6666 GCA_039714155.1 Pseudomonadota bacterium
GACCGCATTGCCACCGCCCCGTTGCACCTCGCCCCAGGGCACCGGCTCGCGGCCGCTGCCGACAGGAACCACCAGCAGCTGTACGTCGGGCACCGGCAGACGGCCATAGGCACTGACCAGGGCGCGGACACCGCTGGTGACCCAGCGCCGCATCGCCGCGACATCGGCAGCAGGCTTACCCGGCAGCAAGGCATAGCGGACCCGCCCCCCCGGCAGTGCGATCGTCTCAACACTGAACCGACCAATGGCCATGCGCGCCTCCCACCCCGGCATGTGCTCGCGCATTTCATACGTTATCGTCCTCCCGGTGCGACCGATGCGCTTCCAGGGGCCCGAGACATCAAAGCCCGGCGGCAGCTCGAAGTCGAGCCGCCAGCGCGCGTCCTTTGACATCCCGTCGGGAACCCAGAGCCACAGTTCAGGATCGAGAACAACGGCATCCCGGGTACGCCAGTTACCCGAGCGCCACTGCTGCCTGCCGATCGCCCCCAGATCCACGCGGTACTCCACGCAGGCCGAAGCGCCGGCAGGCGGCAGAGCGAGGATCGAGCCTTGCAGTTTCAGTTCGACAACGTCATCCCGGGTGTGCATCCGGGCGGTGCGCAGCAACTCCGGGGCGCGTTCGTCGCGGGTGGTCAGCCGGCGTGGCACCAGTCCTTCGAAGCAGGCCCTGACATCGAGGTGTTCGAGGCGCTCACCGGTCGCCACCGTGTAATGCGGCGACCCGGCCGGGGCGGCCGCCGGCACCAGCGGCCACAGCACGACCAGCAATGCCGCTACCTGCCGAAATGGCTGCTCGAACATGCGCTTCCCCCTGATTGGACGACTGGTTGGAACACGGCGACAGGCCTGGAGTTCCCTCCGTATAAATGTTCGCGGATATAATCCGCTTTTGCATACTACCCCCTCTCCCTGGCCCTCTCCCGGGGGGAGAGGGGAAGCTCTTTTGGAAATCATAAACAAACGGTGGTTAATATCTCATTGTTCTTGATGCTCGTGGCTGCACCCTGCTAATTTATTCCGGTTCGATCCTTATTCGTATTTCCTGACAAGGATTTCAGCATTTTCCACCTGGAGCAGCTCATTTAATCGCTGATAATACCGGCGCAAGATAGTTATCATTTACCATACTGAGTTAATGGTAAAAACCCCCCTCATTGAGGCATTGCATATGTTATCGATATTCGATAACCTGATAACTCATGATTGAGTCGTTCGGGAACCGGCTGGCTGAAGACCTGTATTTCGATCGCCAGTCAAGGGCTACACATGTATTTATGCCCGAGCTGCGACGTATAGCCCGACGCAAGTTGCTGTATTTACATGATGCCGTAACGCTTAAGGATCTTCGTGTGCCTCCGGGTAATCGACTGAAAGCACTGAAGGGAAGCTACAAGGGCAAACACTCAATCCGGATTAATGAGCAATGGCGAATTGTATTCCGCTGGCAGGGCGGCAATGCCTTTGATGTAGCGATTGTGGATTACCATTGAACGGGGGGTTTATATGAAACAACCTGCAAATCCCTTCCATCCCGGGGAAATTCTGCTTGAGGAATTTCTGCAACCCGCCGGTATCACACAGACTGCTTTTTCCGAGCGACTGGGCTGGACACGTGCGCGCCTGAATGAACTCATCAAGGGCAAGCGCGGCATAACAGCAGAGTCTGCACTGGATCTGGCCGAGGTGCTTGGTACCTCGCCCAAATTATGGATGAACCTGCAGGCAACGTGGGACCTGGACCAGGCGATAAAACGACGGGTTGTTGCATAACCTGTTTCGCAGCTGCAAGCCGCTCCTGCAGCTTATCCCCTCTCCCTGGCCTACTCCCGGAGGGAGAGGTCCATACCATCTCCTACGATGACTTCATCGCCGCTATACTGTGTCAACCATGTCGGATAGCCGCAAACCATCATCCCTGAGCCTGTCGCGCCGTGAGTTCCTGCGGCTCAGCGCGGCCGGTGTGGTGGTGGCCTGTAGCGGTTGCATTGGCCGGCTCGGGGAACCGCGCATCGGGCTGGCGCTGGGTGGTGGCGGTGCGAAGGGCCTGTCGCATATCCTGATGCTGGAGGCGCTGGACGAGCTGGGCATTCGCCCGCACGTCATTGCCGGCACCAGTATCGGCGCCATTATCGGTGCGATGTACGCCGCCGGCCTGTCCGGGAAGGAGATCCGCGCACTGGTCGAGCAGTTTTTCGTCGATCAGGATGAGGCGGAGCGCAAACTGTTTGCACTGCCGAAGTCGGTCCGCTGGCTGGATTTTATAGACCCGATGCTGGCAAGCGGCGGGCTGCTCGACAGCAGTGACTTCATCGCCTGGCTGGGTGAAGTGCTGCCCGTCACCAACTTTCGCGGCCTCAAGATTCCGCTCAAGGTGATCACGGCAGAGCTGTTAACCGGTCGGGAGGTCATCATGAAGTCCGGCGCCCTGCTGCCGGCCCTGCAGGCAAGCATGGCGATACCCGGCGTATTCCCGCCGGTGGAGGTGAATGGCTACTCGCTGGTCGATGGCGGCGTGGCCAATCCCCTGCCCTATGACCGGGTGCAGACGGAGAGTGACATTGTCATTGCCATCGATGTCAGTGGCAGTCGTCACCTGGAGGAAGACGAGACGCTGTCATCGATGGGCGTGCTGACACAGAGTTTTACCGCCATGAGCAGAAATATCCTGATCGAGAAGCTCAAGCGGGAGCGGCCTACAGTGTATATCAAGCCCGATATCCGCAATGTGAAGGTGCTCGAGTTCTACAAGGCGCGCGAGGTCTTCGAGCAGGCGCGGCCGGCCCAACGGCAACTGGTCAAGTCCCTGAAAAAGGCCATGCGTCATCATAAAGGCAGGCCGGGATGCACAGTCGGTTAAGGGCGTAATCGCGGCGGGACGCCGCTCCCACAACTTTTTTAGGGACTGGCGGTCCACCATCCCCGGCACAAATCGCATTCACTTGAAGATATTCAAATCCTGCCGACAATGAGTATGTAATACTCCGTATACAAATCGCGTGCAAAACCGCGTATATGAGTAGTGCCAACAATCATAAAGAGGTGATTCATGAAGTTATCATTTATTGGACTGACTCGGGGGATTCTCCTGGGTTGGGCGTTTCTCCCGGCCAGCGTGCTGGCCTGCACCCCGGAACAGGATGGCTGCCTGGGCTGTACTGACGAGGAACTGCCTGTTTGCCTGTCATCACTGGTTCAGGATGTCTGCCAGTCTTCCGGCAATCCGGGCACCTGCGACCGCCAGCGCGCCTATGATGATGCGGAACGCCATGTTCTGACCAGCACGGGCAGCCATATGTCACGCATGCGCGCCATGTTCAGGAGCTCCCGCAAGTACCAGCTTCATTAAGGAAAGGCAGCAATTCCAAACCACTACCCCTGTATGAGCGCCGTCCCCGGCGCGAATCGCGGCTGCAAGCCGCTCCTGCACATAATTTCCTGGCGCCTGTTCAGCCTGTATTCAGCGAACATTGCCTATCCTGACTGTGAATCATGGGAAACAGGGCCTTTTTCCTGCCCCTGGTACACGACCTTCACAACAGGAGACAGACAATGAAACGCATAATGACTGCATTGATTTTCGGGACTTCGGCACTGGCCTTCTCCGGGGCTGCCGTATCAGGGCATGGATTCATTAGCAAGGCCAAAGTCATCGAGGCGCAGCCCCTGTATGAAACCGTTGAAGTGGCACAACCAGTCACCGAGTGCTGGACGGAAAGGGTTACCCGCAACGACCGCAGGCATGGCAGCTATACCGCACCGCTGGCCGGTGGTATTGTCGGTGGAGTGGTCGGCAACCAGTTCGGCCGGGGGAGCGGGAAGACCGCGCTGACCGTCGCCGGGGCACTGCTTGGTGCATCGATCGGACATGACCACAATGTATCGCATCACCGTCGCCATCGGCCCGTGACAGAACACGCAAGACGTTGCGAGACCGTTGATCGCTATGAAGAAGAGCAACAACTCGTGGGCTATCGTGTAAAATACCGCTATGAGGGACAGACCTATTACACAGAGACCACAGAACACCCGGGCAAGTTCATACCGGTACGCGTCAGGGTCTCTCCGGTTAACGGGATTTGATACAGGATCACGCCCCATCAACACTGTCCCATCAACTCCCTCTCCCGCAGGGAGAGGGTTGGGGAGAGGGGAAAAAATAAAAGTTATTCCCAATTTATATCCCCTCATCCTGTCCTTCTCCCGAAGGGAGAAGGGACGCCCTGTCTATATTCCGGTGAGTGACACTAATGATCTTGCAGACATTCAATGACCAGCTCTCATAGTGTACCAAGTAGTCGGATACGACCTTGCGGACGGCTGATTACCGGCTGGTTGATCCTGTTACTGGCCACTGTACTTGCGACGGGCCCGGTATCGGCCGCCCCATTTCATCATCCCCACCTGCTGGTCGCAAAAAACAACCACGACAACAACGGCGGCATCAGCCTGGACGAGGCGGTTGCGCAGGCACGCCAGCGTTACAACGGCAAGGTGCTGTCGGCAGAGACCGTCCGTGTCGATGGTCGCAAGGTCCACCGCATCAAGATCCTGACGAAAGACGGACGGGTCAAGCGCACCCGGGTTGATGCCGGTACCGGGAAAAAGAAAAACAAGAAGAAAAAGTCAGGAAAACGTTGAGCCATGCATCTCCTGGTTGTCGAAGATGAAACCCGCCTGCGCGAGCAACTGCGAGACCGCTTGCGCAGCAGTGGTTACGTCGTCGATGTCGCTGCCGACGGTGAGGAAGGACTCTACTACGGTGAAGAATATCCACTCGACCTGGCGATCATCGATATCGGGCTGCCGAAGCTGTCCGGCATCGAACTGATCCGCCGTCTGCGTGAACGGGACAGGCACTTTCCGATCCTGATACTGACGGCCAGGGGTAACTGGCAGGACAAGGTGGACGGCCTGGAATCCGGTGCCGACGATTACCTGGTCAAGCCGTTCCGCTTCGAGGAACTCGAGGCACGCCTTAACGCCCTGCTGCGCCGCGCATCCGGCTGGTCAAAACCGGTGCTGGACTGCGGACCGATTTCGCTGGACACCGGCAAACAGTCCATCACGGTCTCGGGCAATCCCGTGGAACTGACCGCCTTTGAGTACCGGGTGCTGGAGTACCTGATGCTGCATGCCGGCGAAGTCATCTCCAAGACCGAACTGACGGACAACCTTTACGAGCAGGATTACGACCGCGACAGTAACGTGCTGGAGGTGTTCATCGGGCGACTGCGTCGCAAGCTGGATCCTGACAATACCCTCAGTCCCATAGAAACACTGCGTGGGCGCGGCTATCGATTCCGGCTGGAAACAAACAGCGGCTGATGCATTCACTGCACAGTCGACTGCTGCTGGCCGCCTCCCTGGTACTTGCCGGTTTCCTGGGTGCAACCGGCCTGGCGCTCGACAAGGCCTTTCGCGTCAGTGCAGAGACCGCCATGCAGGACCGCCTGCAATCTTATATATACGCCCTGCTCGCCGCCGCGGACGAGGATCAGGACGGCCGCATGATCCCGCCACAGGAGTTGCCGGAGCCGCGCTTCTCGAAACCGGATTCAGGTCTCTATGCAGTCATCACCGGCAATGACACCAGCCCGCTGTGGCACTCCGCTTCCCTGACCGGACGGGACATCGGACTGACTGAACAGCAAACACCCGGCGCGCGCAGCTTCAATCGCCTTGCCCTTGCAGACATGCAACTGTATGCCCTTGCGTTTGGCGTTGCCTGGGAAGACTTTGCCGGCACGGAGGCACTGTTCACGTTTACCGTGGCAGAAGACACCACCGTGTTCCAGGCGGAGATCGACAGTTTCCGTTCCACCCTGTGGCGCTGGCTCGGCGGCATGGCCGTGGTGCTGTTGCTCGCGCAGGGCGCGATCCTGCGCTGGGGTCTGCGACCACTGCGGACCGTCACCACCGACCTGCAGCAGATTGAGAAGGGCCATGCAGACCGCCTGGAAGGCGAATATCCCAGGGAGCTCACCGGCCTGACCTCCGGCCTGAATTCCCTGATTGCGCACAGCAAGACCGTGCAGACCCGTTACCGCAACAGCCTCGATGATCTTGCCCACAGCCTGAAGACGCCGCTGGCGATATTGCAGTCCGGCTGCACAGACAACAATGATGCCGTTGATGCCAGCCACGCATTTGTCAGCGAACAGGTGGAACGCATGGATGAGATCATCAGCAATCAACTACAACGTGCCGCCGTCTCCGGCCGGACTGCGCTGGCCGGACCGGTACCGGTCGGCAGGGTCGTGGAACGACTGGTGCGCTCGCTCGACAAGGTATACCGGGATAAACAGGTGAGCGTCGAACTGGAACTGAACCCGTCAGCCACGTTCACCGGGGACGAGGCCGACCTGACGGAAATCCTCGGTAACCTGCTGGAGAATGCCTACAAGTACTGTCGCAGCACGGTCCGGGTATCCGTGAGGTCGGGCCAACACGCGGGCGGCATTGGGATCAGCATCGAAGACGACGGCCCGGGCATTGCAGCGAATCAGGTCGACAGCGTCCTGCAACGCGGTACACGCATGGACGAGTCGATTCCCGGCCAGGGCATCGGCCTGAGCATGGCCAACGAGATTATTAGCGTATATGGCGGACAGCTGGAGATCGCTGTCAGCCCCCTCGGCGGTACCCTGCTGCGGGTAAGCTTCC
>JBDLJX010000127.1:0-6602 GCA_039714155.1 Pseudomonadota bacterium
GGCTTCGTGCTCGCGCTGTTGCTGCTCA
The DNA here is from genome assembly GCA_039714155.1 of Pseudomonadota bacterium. Taxonomy (GTDB): domain Bacteria; phylum Pseudomonadota; class Gammaproteobacteria; order UBA9214; family UBA9214; genus SZUA-186. The sequence continues at coordinate 29 of JBDLJX010000127.1, forward strand.
TTGAGATTGTCCAGCAACTTCACGGCGATGGCGCTGAAGGCCAGCCACTTGTAGGCATCGTCGTCGTAGAAATAGTGGCCGTAGCCTTGATACAAGTGACCGTAGGGACGCACAACCACGATATCGCGGTGACGCCGGATGCGGTGACGCGGGACGTTGTAGCTGTGACCATGATGAATGATGGGTGATTTCACAGGGTGTGATTTTTTATGCTTGCTATAGCCGCCGCGCTTGTTATAACGGCGGTCGTGTTGATAATCGCGGTGATGATCACGCCGGTAATCGGCCCTGTGGTGGGACTTGCCACGATCCTGTTGATAATGGCCATGCCGGCCACAGTCACCATCATCGGCGCTCGCGACCAGCGGTGAACACGCCAGTGCCAAGGATAGCAGGGCAATTAGGGGCAACTTGTTAAATGTCGAATACGGTTTCATGATTCATTCTCCATCTGGATAAACACAATCGGGGTTATCACGATGACTGTACAATATCACAGGGTAGGTGAACGAAAGCTGAACGGAGGACTGGTGGCTGGGTTCTCACTCCATACCGGCGTGGCCATTGATCTGAATACCAGAACTTTCGCTCTGGTCGGCCTACTGAAGCCGACCAGAGCCAGTAAGTCTTACTCCCCAATAGGGATCGTGAAGCGATGCGTACGCGACCGACTTGCCGCTTGAGGGTGCGTGAATGAAGCGGCCGTTACCCGCATAGATACCCACGTGAGAGAGCTTGTCCCGGGAGATTGTAAAAAAGACCAGATCGCCTGGTTGCAGGGGTCCTGCCTGGACCCGTTTGCTTTTACGGTATTGTTCGGCAGCGGTGCGTGGAACTTCTATACCGGCCTTACGATAGCTGTAGTACACCAAGCCACTACAGTCGAAACCCCGAGGGTCCGCACCACCATAACGATAGGGCATGCCAACCATGTCACGTGCAATGGCAAGTCCGCGGTGGGGACGTGATTGAGTTTTAGCTGGTGTCGTTGCGTTGGCCACGGACTCGGCCGTGGATTGTTGCGCAGTGGAGGAGATGGAGGCACAACCGGTCAATCCGGCAAGTGCCAGCAGTAGAGCAGTAAAGAATGAAATGCGCCGATATTGCAAGATCGAACCCGTATGCGCTCCCTTGACAGATTAGTTCTGTGCCTTGTCTCTCATCGACCAGTACGAATGAAACTTGACCGATAATCGGCCCACTCTGCCTGTTAATCGGGTTGATTTGTGCACTGGGTCACAACATGTTTCTGCGGTAACTGCATCCTGCATTGCCGGGCCACATGAGAAATATACAGGCAACTCCAGTCGATAAAGTAACCTTATCCTTCCGGTGCCAACAGATGCAGCAGTTGGTATTGAACAGATTATCTGCCTGATAAATAAAAGGTGGAAACAGCCGTTACTTTATCCGAGGTGAGCGCGAATCCTTTTAACAGGGTCACCAGCGCAGCAGGTGTATTCGACCGGGATGATGCAAGTCGCAGGGATAGAACATCTCAAATATCAGTGAGATTCATGGTGCTTCATAAAAGCAGGCAGACCCATGAATTAGCGCAGCCATTTACGTAACCAGGTGAACATGATGCTATATATACACGTCTATTTTAACGGTGTACTCAAGGAACAGGTGGAACTGAGAAAAGAACTCACCACCATTGGCCGAAGCAAAGACAATGATATCCAGATCGATAACTCTGGTGTATCCGCACACCATGCACGGATTGTGCAAGAGGGACAGTCGTATTTCATCGAGGATGCCAGTAGCACCAATGGCACCAACGTCAACGGTGAACCGGTGAGCCGTAAGCAACTTGAATATGGTGACATGATCAGCATACTTAAATATACACTTAAATTTACACCTTTAGACTTACAGACAGAAGCCGGAAAACCGATGAGTCAAGCCACAAACCTCGTCGATGGCGCTGGTACGATTGACATTGATGTCTCTCAGCTTGACCAGTTACTCGAGCAACAAAGTCCAGTGAATGGAGCCTATCTGCTGATACCCAACAAGAATGGGCGACAACGGAAGCGCCCTCTGACCAATCAGACCTTCACGATAGGAAAAGATCCTCTAAGTGACCTTGTCATTCGGGGATGGTTCGTCCCCCGGTCTGCTATGAGAGTCGATCGCAGAGTAGATGGCTATTACCTCGTACCCGGGAAACGCGGCCAAGTCCAGGTGAATGGGAGTCGTGTATACAATGAAGTCAAACTGAAGGACGGCGACAATCTGTCTGCCCGCCGCGTTGCCATTCAGTTCGTTACGAGCCACCCGGAGGAACCGGCTGACAGAAACTGAAGTGGATATACCGGGCTACAAAGTAGAGCGACTTCTCGCCGAAGGTGGCATGGCGGCTGTGCATCTGGCAACCCAGGAATCGCTGGATCGAAGCGTCGCGCTCAAGCTGCTAAAGAAGTTCGATAAACCAGAGCAATCCAAGCGCTTCATCAACGAGGGTCGAATCATTGCCTCGTTGAATCACCAAAACATTATCACCATACACGATATCGGTGTCATTGGAGACCAGCACTATATCTCCATGGAATACCTTGAAGGGGGTGATCTGGAGGCGAGGATACGGGGAGGGATGGCTCCTGAAGCCGCAATCGACCTAATAAAAACCGTTGGCGAAACCCTCGATTTCGTGCACAGGAAAGATATTGTCCACAGAGATATCAAACCTGCCAATATCCTGTTTCGCAAGGATAGCACACCGATACTGACAGACTTTGGCATTGCGAAACAGCTGGAGCAGGACACCAGGTTGACCATGGATGGCACGGCCATGGGCAGCCCGGATTATCTGAGCCCCGAGCAGGCAGAGTGCAAGCCACTGGATGGACGTACGGATATCTACAGCCTCGGGGTCGTCCTCTATGAGATGCTCACAGGGCGCAAACCCTATCTGGGCGAGTCGTACATTGAGACAGTGATGGCACACATCACGGAACCGATTCCATTGCTGCCACCTCATCTGGAACATTATCAAGGGCTGCTTGAACGCATGATTGCGAAGGACCCGGAGAAACGCTTCGGCTCTGCAGCCGATATGGTAGCGTTTATAGACAGCATAGGACACACGACACCTGTGGAGGAAATATCAGCAAAGGTCGTGGGCCTGGTTCGCAGCCTGCGTGATTCCGCACCTGCTGCCACCAATCCGGCAAAGACGGTCCAAATTGCCCGGAATGTTCTGGCCGCAGGCCCATCAGCAGTTATGCGGCAAGTGACCGGTGATGGTTTCCGGAACCTGGTTAATCGTCTTGCTGCCAGGTCAAGGGACATTAATCGGCGCTGGTTAATGGTGGGAGTAATACTGGTTCTTGTTACAGGATCGGTTTGGATCCACGGTCGGGCACCCGAGGAGCTGTCTATACGCAGCCCGGAATCCGAAGTCGAGCAATATTTACTCAAGGCGAAGGTTGCCATGGATTCGGACAAACTGACAGCGCCGGCGCAGGAAAACGCGTATTTCTATTATCAGGAAGTCATCAAGCTGACTCCTGATCATGAGGTAGCCCGGCAGGGACTAACAGAAATCGCGAATCGTTACGCAGACCTGGCTGAGCAGGCACTTGAACGGTTCGAGTATGTCAACGCCAGGCACTATGTGCGCGAGGGCTTTCGTGTGCAGCCGGAGAATTCAAGATTGGCGGCTCTTCAACAAAGAACCTATGTCATAAAAGATGTTCCGACTCGGCTCTTCAAGGGAATCAAGTCTATATTCGAATGACACGCTGCCCCTCTACGTATGGGGCTCATATTAACTTGCAGGAGAACCGTCATGTCATGGCGATTTGGCATTGCCTCAAATATAGGTGGGCGCGATGAACAGCAAGACCGCGTAGAAATTATCGCTTTGCAAAGCGGCGATGATTATCTAGTCGTGGTTGCAGATGGTATGGGGGGATACCATGGAGGGGCGCTCGCCGCGCAAGCCGTTGTAGATTCTGCGAAACGGTTTTTCGTAACGGCAAGTACAACCGACCCCCTGGCCTCTCTGGGAAAACTCTGCACTCAGGCACATCAAGCGGTTGTAAACGTCGGTGAACAGGGCAGGCAACCCCCTGGAAGTACTTGCGTATTGTTGTATCTGTCAGCTGATGAAGCATACTGGGCTCACGTTGGCGATAGCCGACTCTATCACTTTAGAAATGGAAAGATCTTGACTCGAACGCTTGATCATTCCATGGTCCAGTTGCTTGTGTCGCAGGGAAAAATGGCAGAGGCCGAGATGGCCACCAGCCCACTTCAAAATCAGCTGACCATGAGGCTTGGGGGAGAGCAACAACCAAATCCAGAACTTGGAGCGGCTGAAGTGCAGCAAGGAGACCTCTTCATGCTATGCAGTGACGGGTTCTGGGAGTCGGTTGATCCGGAAGAAGCCGTTGCCATGGCATCAGAAAATGATCTGGAGACAGCGGCAGAACGTCTGGTGCAATTGGCCAAAGAGCGTGGTGGTAGCAGTGGCGATAACATCACTGTAGCTCTAACTCAAATGGGCAGAGTGCGGAGATGGTTCCGTCTGTTTTCCTGAAACCGCCACTATGTTCACTAACAGGTTCCGGGAATATCGGCTCACGGCCAAGAGATCCAGTTAGATTTCGGAATACGAACGTCCACTTTCACCCTGCTTTTCTGTCGTACGGGCAATTATCTCGAAGGGCTACAATGGGTCGGTGACAACCGATAGCCACCTGAATCTGAAAGTCCGACTTCAGTACGTTCAAGGCATCCCCAGGAATATCGGGAATGGCAAGTTAGGGTAGATAGTCCCCCGTTTAGCAGGAATTACAGCGACTTGGCCCTTGAATTACCGGTGTCCACCGCAAACTTGCCGTTCATAACCTGGGCGGAGCTACACCACAACATTCTTGTAAACGGGGAAGTCCGGCCAGAGCCAGTCAGTCGCAAGAGCCCAGTGAAGGGCCGCTTATAACCACATACACGACATTTAGAGACAGTGCGTGAAACTGGATGTTGAGATTGAGTGCGCTGCAGAAGCGCTGGATGAGTGTCACCTTGCGGGTGCTGGCCGTCCGTTGCGTGTGCCTGGCCTTTTTCACCAGGTGGGTGGCAATCGCCCGGTACACAATGCCCAGCACTTCACCCATCACCGCTGGCCGAGTGGCAAAAAGAAACCGCACCGCAAACGGAAAACTGCGCAACCCCCGGCAAGGCAAAGTACGTGCTTCAAATATCCTCCCACGCGATGGGAGTCGGAGCCCCGGCCCTTTGCCTCCTTTATTTTGGCAGCAGGTACGACGGCGGCGACCAGTGCTTGCGTTCGTGATCAGCCTGTGCGTAGGCGAGCTCCGCTTCTTTCCGGGCCTTTTTCGCCAATTTCAGCCCTTTTTCCTTCTCGCCTTCAGCACTCGCCTTCTCCGCCTGTTCGATAAGTTTATCTGTGGTCACCCACGCGCCTTGCAAAGAATCGGCCTTTTTCTGAGCCGCCTTGGCAGCGGCAATGGCCTGTTGCACGTCAGTTTCACCAGCCTGTATGCCGGCATGAACAGACAAGACCATTATTGCAATGATTGCCACTAACGTTTTCATTGTGCTTTCTCCACTTTACTGATCATGGTTTTGATGAAGAGGTGCGCATGTCGTAGAGATTATCTCTTGTTTTGCCCTGGCTAGCCTGGATTCCCGCCAGGGGTGGGCCAGCAGCACTGGCCAACGCCAGGATCTGCAAAAATTCACGTCGACTGATACTCATGGTGTTTCCTCTAACGCATTGTCAACCTCAGCATATAGACGGTTATTGATCCCATAGGCTCAGAATCTGTTGTTCGGGGCATTAGAGGGGAGCCCATTGCTAAGGCGGCGGTGAAAATATTCCAGGTTGTTCATGCCTTCTCCCCCTTCTTTCAGGGGTCTGGCACCGATGTTCTTCATGCACCCCTTGTAGCGGCGCTGAATAGGACCCATCGCACCCCACTTGGAGCGATAGGCAGGGAAGTTGGTAGCCTGGCCGATGGCAGGGCCCAGTTCATTGCCGCGGATACGGGAACCGGCTGCCTCCCAGTGGCAGTTATAGCAGGCAAATCCTCGTGGCCCGCGGCGCGTGAAATAGATACGCTTGCCATCCTCGTAGACGGCCAATGCGCGAGGATCATCCGGTACCGTGATCTCTATGGGCTTGCCACGAGAGGTCTCAGCTAGATAGGCCAGGATCGTCGGCAGGTCGCCCTTGAGCAGGTTCAGGGTGTTTTCACCGTTACTTTCCCGGCACTCGTTGATTTCCATGGACAGGGTCTTGACCTTGCCTGTCTTTGTATCGAAGCGGGGATAGGTGTGGGCAATGCCGATGCCGCCGTTCTCCAGACAATCCGCGTAGGTCTTTCCATTCTTAAATGGAGTATTGAACAATTCTTCTCCCTTATCCACCACCGCCTCATAGGGTGGAAATTCCATGATCGCTTCCCACTGGCTGCGTTTATCCTCATTGAAGTTGTACATACCCAAGCTGTAGTTCTCGGCTTTGAAGTCTGGAAACCGCTTTTTGAAGTAGTCCTGATAAATCTCGAGATCGGTATCGGGAGATACTCCCGCAAGAACGGAC
>JBDLJX010000128.1:0-6416 GCA_039714155.1 Pseudomonadota bacterium
CTAGCCCGCATTTCTCACCACGATGACGAGCCCTCGCTTGATCTTTGAATCCACAGCGGATTTTCTTCAGTCGGAAATACAGTCCGTATTCCGCTCCTTCAGAAAATCCACTGTGAATCCAAATCTCTGCGCGATCATCTCGCCCCGCGGTGAGAAGTGCGGGCTAGTCACACCTTCCCGCCATAGCCAAAGTCCGGCAGCATGGTCGCCTCGACCATGGCATCGACCCGCGCCAGTTGCTCATCATCGAAATAATCACGGTAGCCGCCAACCTTGGCACGTCTGACCTTGTAGGTCTTCGGATCGCCTTTCTTGCCGGGCACCAGGCGCGCGCCACTGGCGCTAAACGCGTTCTTTTCCTCCAGTTTCTTCATGTTCTCGTAGGCAGCATAGTCAACGGCATCCTGGATCTCCGCTGCCGTACCGGGTGTACCGAGGAAATCGAAAATCGTCTCCAGTGCCACGGCCGGTGCCGTACGCATGTCCTCGTAGCGGATAACAACACTGCCCGCCACCTTTGGCAGTTCCCGTGCCCAGATATTGAAAAAATCGATAATGCACGGCAATCCGGCAGCCTCGTTCATGACAAAATCATAGACAGAGATATCGGCATTGTGCGGCGGATACCAGTTGAGCGCTTTCTTGCGCCGTTTCATGCGGTACTTCCACTGGAAGAACTGCGATACCGCCACATCGCGCGGGTCGCGCACCAGCATAACGATCTTCTCGCCATAGAAGTCCTGCTTGTCATCCCAGCGGCCGGTGTAATTTCTCAGGTAGTTGCCGTGCGTATAGAAGATACGCGGTATGGCCGTATTGATGCGATGGTAGTTGTCAAAGCCCAGCATGTACTTCGCCGGGATATTGTATTTCTGTTGATAGAAGCGTGACATCATGACACGCAGCCAGGTGCGGCCACTCTTGCCCCAGGACATCAGAATGTAATCGGCCTGCTGCAACTTGCGGTATTCCTCGCGACCACGCAGCCAGCGGTCGGCCGTAATGCGTTGTTTCTCCGGCAGGAAAAACAGCGGCAGGAGCAGCAACTCCCGGCTGATATGTGGCCACGTATCACGCATTACGGTCCAGTTCATTCAATCTGCCTGAAAAATAGCCGGGCGTACGCGGAAATCGGCACCCTGACAGGCGCAGTAGTGTAAACCAAACTACAGCCAATTGATTCAGCTCAACAAAACCCGCACGAATATTGCCCGTTCACGCTTCGCCAGCGGCGTCGGCTCTGCTAAACTAGCGCCGGAATCTGCCAATAAATCAGACATCTGAAACACGCACCAGTGATACTCGTGACGCCATCATGCCTCTGCTGAACCTTGCCGCCCTCGACGCCGCGCCACTGACGCGCAAACCGTTTGAGTTTCTTGTGGCGCCGGATTTCCTCACGCCCGAGGCACTGGCGAATGCCAACCGCGACTACCCGGCAATCGATTCTGCCGGTAACAAGGACCTGGACAACCTGCAATATGGCCCTGGCTTCAGGGCACTGCTCGATGAACTGGAAGGCCCGGAGTTTTCGCAGCACATTGCCGACAAGTTCGATGTGAATCTCGATGACACCGTTACCACGGTGACCGTACGCAAGTTCTCGGAAGCCAGTGACGGTAACATTCACACCGATCACTGGAGCAAGCTGCTCACGGTGTTGCTCTACTTCAACACCGACTGGGACAACCAGAGTGGCCAGCTGCGACTGCTGCGTTCGAATTCCGATATTGAGGATTACGCTGCCGAGGTACCGCCGGTCGGTGGCACATTGCTGGCCTTCCGCCGCACGCGCATTTCCTGGCACGGCCACAAGCGCTTTGTCGGCGAGCGGCGCATGCTGCAGCTGAATTACATCCGCAATAACCGGTTGGCGCGTTATACCCAGCAAGCGGCACGCTTCTCGACCCGTATGGTCAAGCAGGTTGCCAGAATTGTTCAGCCGGGCCAGTCAGGCACTGACCGGCCACGAGGCACGTAACAACGGACCCGTAACCATGCCCAACATGCTGCACTCCGGCAGGCAACTGCTTCGTTCCATCTGGAAAAAGACCTCGCGCAGGCTGCTGCGCGGTGCCCTGCTGTTTGCCTCCGACGAGCGCAAGACGCAGGCGGAGCGCTGGCTGCGTGGCCGCGAACAGACACGCCGATTGCGTGAAGCCGACATCGTCATTGTCTCGTTTGGCAAGAGCGGCCGCACCTGGTTGCGCGTCATGCTGTCGCGCCTCTACCAGGTCAAACATGGCCTGTCGCAACGTTATCTGCTCGGCTTCGACAACTTCCATGCCATGAACCGGGCAATCCCGAAGATCTTCCTCACCCACGATAACTACATCAAGGACTACACCGGCAATGCGGACAACAAGTCGGACTTCTACGGCCACAAGGTGATCCTGCTGGCGCGCGACCCGCGCGACGTTGCCGTGTCGCAATACTTCCAGTGGCGCTACCGGATGAAACCCAACAAGAAGGTACTGAACCAGTACCCGGGCGACGGTAAAGACGTCCCGGCCTTTGACTTTGTCATGGACCGTGATGCCGGCCTGCCGAAAATCATCGACTTCATGAACCTGTGGGCAAATGAACGCGAGCATCTGCAAGGCTTTTTCCTGCTGCGTTACGAAGACCTGCGCAGCAAACCCGGGGAAACGCTGCAGGCATTGCTCGAGTTTATCGGCACTCCGGGCACGGCGGACGAGATTGCCGAGGCAGTCGAATTCTCCTCCTACGAAAACATGAAAAAGATGGAGCAGAAAAAGACCTTCTGGCTCAGTGGTGGCCGCATGGTGCCCAAGGACCGCGACAACCCGAACACCTACAAGGTCAGACGCGCCAAGGTCGGTGGCTACCGTGACTACTTCGATGACGGGCAGGTCGAACAGATCGAGGCACTGGTCAATTCCAGACTGTCACCCTACTTCGGCTACTGCACTTCCGAATGAGTCCATTAGTTGGCCGAGATGCTCATCCATGGGTGTCGGCAGCAGGGACGCTGCCGTCAAGCCTACAGGGATGTATTCACGGCGTCACATGGATGAGCATCTCGGCCGGCTTGCGTTCTCCCTGGTAAAAAGGGATCCATACACAGGGGTCAGGGTGACTTCTCAAGACACGCTGCAAGTACGTCCATGGTCGCTTCCGGCATTCGTTACTCAGGCCGCCAGCGGCGGTGTCCGTTCCAGTAGTTCCAGCGCATCGTGGCGCAGGTTGTTTTTCGCCATCTCCTCGCGCAGCAGGTTCTCGTCAAAGACGCCCTTGTCGAGGCATTCACGCACCAGCCCGAAGAAGAACCGTTCCTGGTTCGGGTCGGGGTTCTGCCTGTACTTGCCGGTGAGCCCGTAGTCACCAAACAGGGCACGACGGGCACGGCGGAACCAATGCTTGGGCGGGAACAGGCGAAAGGTATCTGCCGGGCGGAAATCCACCGGCAAGCCGGTCTTCCATGGCTGGGTCTTGCGCTTGGTGGTATGCAGCATCCTGGTATGCCCGGTCAGGTGATCGAAATCATTCCATTCCGGTTCGAAAAGTCCGATGGTGTCGGGGTCCTCGTATTTCAGGCAGACCCATTTCATATAGTCACGTTTGGACTCAAACATGTCATTGAACTGTTCTTCCACCTTCCAGTGTACCAGTTTCGCATTGTCAAGCAGCATGACACTGGTGGCGAGACAACCGCGCTTGCCCTTGTTGCCTGACTTCGGCCTGCACATAATGGCCTTGCCCTGCATGTCACGAGACAGCAGGTCCCAGACATCGGCAAGGGCAAATACATCCGGATCGATCACCACGGCACGGCCTTCGTAATTCATCAGTTGCGGCGGCAGGAAGCGTGTCGGGGTGAACGATTGCAGGTCATTGCGCACCCACTCGCGCTGGCCACCATCGCGCAGGTAGTAATCGCCCTCGCGTGCCTGCAGGAACGGGAATTCATCATAGGGCATGAAACGGATATCAAACCTGTCGTTGTGCGCCGAGTTGCGCCGCAAGGCGTATTCCGCCACCAGCGCGCCCAGCCATTGCTTGTCGTTGGCCTGAATAAAGACACAATGTTCCATCTGCTAAATACCCTTGTAAGCTGCAAAGCGATGACAGGAATCTTATCATGCCTGCAGCCGTACTCTGTATTGATCCGCGCCAGGCATGGCCGCACTATACAGCGCCCGGAACAGCGCAAAAATTTATCTTTTACGTATATTTCATGTGGTTACATATAGTCGCTACACATCGGAAGACACCGGCACAACACCCCCGCTGCATAACAGATCAACACCCGCTGCCCGGGTCAGCCTTGTATAATGCAGCGTTTCCGTTACCGAACAAGACCCCCGCCTGATGCCAAGCGCACTGCGAAACATGTTCCGCCGCAAGCACACCCCGCAACAGCCGCGCTGCATCGCCGAGCTCGACGGCTTTGGCTACCAGGGCGAGAAAAGCAATGCGAACATCAATGATTTCCCACCCGCTTTTTTCATCGTTGGTGCGCCGCGTTGCGGCACCACGGCCACCAGCAAGGCACTGGCGCGTAACCCGTACATCAGTTTCTCCAAGCCCAAGGAACCGCATTACTTTCTCGAGCCACGTCCGGGACAGACGATCGAGGCTGCGCGACAGCAATATCTCGGGCGCTACCACCAGGACCTGAACGACAGCCACCAGGCCATCGGTGACGGCTCGGTCTCATATCTCTACCAGCCGGATGCCATTCGGCGGGTGCTTGAATTCGATCCGCGGGCAAAATTTATCGTCCTGGTACGCGACCCGGTGGAGATGATGCGCTCGTATCACAGCCGCATGCTGTTCCAGCTGGACGAGGACCAGGTGGACTTTGCGCGCGCCTGGGAACTGCAGGAGAGTCGCGCTGCCGGCCAGAACCTGCCGAAACGTTGCCGCGAGCCCATGCTGCTGCAATACGCCTTCCTTGGCAAACTCGGCATGCATGTCGAGCGGCTGTTTGAAACCGCCGGCCGCGACCGTTGCCGTGTCATTGTGCACGATGACTTCGTCAAGGACCCGCGCGCGGTCTATCTAGAGACATTGAAATTTATCGGCGTCGAGGACGACGGCCAGGTCAAGTTCAAGCGCACCCGCGAAACCAGCAGCTTCAAGTCCGTCTGGCTGCAGCAATTCGTCATGAACCCGCCGCCCTGGGCCTACCGCCTGCTGCGTATCAGCAACATGAAAGTGCTGAAGAACATCAAGCAACTGCGCAAGCGCATCAAGAAGTACAATGCCGCCGACAGCAAACCGCGGCAGATCATGACAGACGAATCGCGCGCCATGCTGCGTGACTACTTTGCCGATGATGTCGCCAAACTCGCCAGCCTGCTGTCACGCGACCTGAGCCACTGGCAATAACAGACTGCCCATGGTTACCGTTCGAGACAGCGTCAAGAAAATTTCCATACTGGTGCCGACTGCCATTCTGCCACGTCCGTGGCGTGTCACAGCACGGGAATGGCTGCTATCGCGACTGGAAGTCGCCATTGCCCGGCGTGCCGGCCTGTTGATCATTGGCCACCCCAAGAGCGGCAACACCTGGCTCAAGGTCATGCTGGCACGGCTCTACCAGGTCCGTTACGGTTTCAAGGCTTCCGATTTGATCGGTTCCGATGAGCTGGCATTGCGCAACAAGGCCATCCCCCGGCTGGCCGCCACCAATGCCGTCTACAGCTATGAAGGCGCCGTTGGCCGGATTCTGGCCGCCGGTGCACCCGATGACCCGCTGCGACACAAGCCGGTCATGCTGCTGGCACGCAACCCCATCGACATTGCCGTGTCCTGGTTCTTCCAGTTCACCAAGCGCCAGTCAGCGCACAAGCAGGAACTGATCAATCACTTCATCGAGCAGCCGATCAACCGGCACACCATCGGCATGTGGGACTTCGTCCGTCACAGCGATATCGGCCTGCCCTTCCTGATCGACTACCTGAACACCTGGGAACGCAATATCGACCAGCTCGACAACGCCACCATCATTCGCTACGAAGACCTTCGCACGAACACCGCGGCGACACTGAAAACGATAATCGTGCTGATGGGCGAATCATTCAGTGATGAGGAAATAGCCGAGGCGGTCAGCTTCGGCAGTTTCGATAATCTGCGCAAGCTGGAGACCAGCGGCTTCTTCCGTCGCGGCGGTATGAAGCTGCGCAATGCCGATGACCCGGAGACCTTCAAGGTACGACGTGGCAAGATCGGCGGCTACAGTGACTATTTCACACCGGAGCAGACTGCTGAACTCGAAGACCTGATGCTGAGCCGACTGTCACCCGTGTTCGGCTACCAGGCCGCGGCAGAATAATTCCCGCTAGTGCAAGCCAGCACAACCATAAACCAACCCCGCGTCTGGGTCGTGCTCGGTGACAAACCGGGTGACAACGCCCAGGTCGAATCCATCGTGCAGGCCCTGCCCTGGC
>JBDLJX010000129.1:0-6297 GCA_039714155.1 Pseudomonadota bacterium
AGCCCTTGTAAAGGGCGGGCCATTCCCTGCGGGCTGCGCCTTGTCTTGTATTATCTGGGTAGCTCTGAACATGGCAATATCATCTTGAAGGAGTACTAGGACAGGAGGTCCCCATGATCGACAGAATTCAGACAACCCTGCAGGAGCATTTCGGTTTCACCCGGCTGCGCCACGGCCAGCAGGAGGTGATACAGCATCTGCTGGATGGCCATTCGGCAGCTGCCATCTTCCCCACCGGTGGCGGTAAATCTCTCTGTTACCAGCTACCCGCCCTGCTGCTGCCCGGGGTGACACTGGTCGTCTCGCCATTGATCGCCCTGATGAAGGATCAGATTGACGCCCTTGCCAAACGGGGCATCAACGCCCGCCGACTCGACTCCAGCCTGGACGCCGGGGAATACCGGGAGGTGATGGGGCAACTCAGAAACGGTGGACTGCGCCTGCTCTACGTGGCCCCCGAGCGGTTCAACAACGAGCGCTTCCGGGAGAACCTGCGCCAGGTGCGGATCTCGTTGTTTGCGGTGGACGAGGCCCACTGTATCTCCGAATGGGGCCACAACTTTCGCCCCGACTACCTCAAGCTCGCCGGCTTCGCCCGTGAATTCGGCGCCGAACGCATCCTGGCGCTGACCGCCACTGCCACGCCACCGGTACTGGATGACATCTGCCGACGGTTCGATATCGCACCCGACTGCTCCATCAGTACCGGCTTCTACCGAGCTAACCTGAAGATCGACACCACCGTGCTCGACGAATTGGAGCGAGACCAGGCATTGCTCACAGCCATACGCGAAAACCCGCCCGGTCCCGCCATCGTCTATGTCACCCTGCAGAAGACCGCCGAACAGGTCGCACGGATGCTGGCCGATGTCGGGCTGCCTGCGCGCGCCTATCACGCCGGCCTGAAGGCGGACGACCGCAGCGGAATACAGGAGTGGTTCATGGCGGCCGACGACGCTATCGTGGTGGCCACCATCGCTTTCGGCATGGGGGTGGACAAGTCCGACATCCGCGCGGTCTACCACTACAACCTGCCCAAGAGTCTGGAGAACTACTCCCAGGAGATCGGTCGCGCTGGCCGCGATGGCGAACCTTCCATCTGCCGAATGCTGGTCTGTCCCGATGATCTGAACGTTCTGGAAAACTTCATTTATGGCGATACCCCGGATGAAGCGGCACTGCATAGCCTGATCGGGGATCTATTCTCCCTTGGCAAGGAATTCGATGTCAGCCTGTATACACTTTCGGCCGAACACGATATCCGCCCACTGGTACTGCGCACCCTCCTCACCTACCTTGAACTTGCCGGTTACCTCCAGTCCGGAACCCCCTTCTACGCCAACTACCAGTTCCGACCCCTGCTGAACTCAAGAGAAATCCTCTCCCGCTTCGAGGGGGAGCGCCGCGACTTTCTCACCGCCCTGTTTCGCCAGTCAGTCAAGGCCCGAACCTGGTTCAGTCTCGATCCCGCCCAGGCGGCCACCACCCTGAACACGACACGTGAGCGAATTGTACGGGCCCTGGACTGGCTCGGGGAACAGCAACTGCTGGAGGTGAAAGTTGCCGGTATCCGCCACCGCTACCAATGTCTGCAGCAACCTGCTTCCACAGAGGAACTGGCCACGGAGCTGCACCGGCGAATCCTCGAGCGAGAGCAGGCGGAGATCCACCGTCTGCAACAGGTACTCAAGCTGGTCGCCCTGGACAGCTGCCAGACCAACGCCCTCGCTGCCCACTTTGGAGAACAGCGGGAACAACCCTGCGGACACTGCAGCTGGTGCCAGCGAGGAAAGAGTGAGATCCCGCCGCGCCATTCACCGGTGATCAACGAGGATATCTTGCAAGAGGTATACGGCCTGCGACGGGAGCAAGCGGAGGTACTGACAAGCCCCCGTCTGCTGACCCGGTTTCTATGCGGCATCACATCACCCCGGTTGAGCCGTAGCAAACTGAACGCTCATGCATTGTTCGGCAGCCTGGAGAAAGCCCCCTTCGCCGACGTGCTGGCCCGGACAGAGCAGAAATAGAACAAAATGGCGTCCCCAAGGGGACGCCACCTTCAGGTGGTGACACCCCCTGTGCTCACCAGTAAATCCAATAACCTCTGTCAGAAGAATATGGATTATTATGTAACTGATGGATACTGTATTTACACAGCGGGGCTTTCTGCCTTGCCCCGATCCACTGGACCGCTTTCCGGAGGACTCGGAATTCGCCATGCTCGATGAGATCGGGCACGACTTGCCCAACCTTCTTGAAGACCCGGGATTCAGAACCCATGCCCGCGAGCTTGAGATCCCGCTGTGGCCACAACGACCCGTGCAACCCGATGAACTACCTGCCCTGCACCTCTGCTATGTGCGGCTGGGATTTCTTTCATCGGCCTTCATCAATCAGATCGGGGAGGAGTCGACCACGGTGTTGCCTGCGAATATAGCAATCCCCTTGTGCAGGGTCTGCTCCCTGCTGCAGCGCCCACCCATTCTGAGTTATGACGGCTATGCGCTGTACAACTGGAAGCGAATCCGGCCCGCCGGACCAATTGCGCTTGGCAATCTCGAAACCCTGCAGAACTTTGTCCACCTGCATGATGAACACTGGTTCATACTGGTCCATGTCGAAATCGAGGCTATCGCAGCTAACATATTGCGAGCCATCAGCAGTACACGGAAGGCCCTGACACGCAATGATTTCGATACAATCGATAATGAGCTGGTACTTGTAGAGAATGCACTGCGCCGGCAAATCCTGGTCCTTAAGCGCATACCGGAAAAGATGGATCCCGCTCTTTACCACAGGACCTTCCGCCACTATATCCGCTTCTTCGAGAATGTAACCTATGAAGGCATTGATCAAGCCCCGATCAGCTTCCGCGGGGAAACCGGCGCCCAAAGCAGCATACTGCCCACCCTGGTGGCATTCCTCAAGATACCCCACAAACCCTCGCCCCTGATGAGCCACCTGTCAGATATGCGCCGCTACATGCCTGCTGAACACCGCGCACTTATTGAAGCGGTAGAGACCATGCCTCCCATACGGCACCTCGCCAACAAGGATATTTTCAATAACGTACTGGACGCACTTGCCGAATTCAGGGAAATTCATTTCAACTGGGCCGAACAGTATATAAACCGCTGGGTCGATGACCCACGCGGCACCGGCGGTACACCCTTCATGAGCTTGTTGCAGCAACTGATTGACGAGACGCGTGCCTATCAACGCGTTTAACTGTTATCAATCCTGATCCTGCTGCATGCCGGTACTGTCGTGATCTTGGTACAGCCAGCTCACTGTCACGACAGCGACGAATGCCAGTGCGAATGCCGACACCAGTTCGTAGAGCCATTCATGCAGTGTCTCGCGCCATACGATGGCTGTGATAGAACCAACACACATACCAGCAAGAACCCCGGCTGCCGTGGTCCGGCGCCACAACAAGATCAGAATCAATGCCGGACCGAAGGCTGCACCTAACCCGGCTCATGCATACAGGACGAAGTCGAAGATAACACGCACCTTGCCAGCAGCAATCAGCAGTGCAATGATCCCGATCACGCCTATGGGACGGTCGCCTTCAAACATCTGGGTGGCGTAACGATTATCTCTCATGAAGGCGCGGAGCAGTATCTCAATTCAGGGCGCTGGGAAACCTCGGTGGAATTCCGTCGCAGCATCATTGCACCCGATATGAAGGCTTCGAGTTTGTCTTGCCCGATATCGCGATCGGCGGGGATGTGTTCTCCCGTCATAACATCGTTGTTGGCTGCGTGACCTTCGAGATATACAACGTCGGCCCCCACCACTCCTGAAGAAAATCCTGCAATCCCGAATAAGCTTGCTACGCTTATTAACGAATCGGGTAAAGAAGAGGCGGCGAGATGAATTGTCCGCTGGAACTGGCCAGACCACTGGCCTACTGGGTGGTGACATTCGGTTGCGTGCTGGCACTTGTGACGGCGTTAGAACCCGAACCGACCGGGGCATGGCACCTTGCAGCCGTTTACCTGGTGTGTGGACTTATCCCCTATATCGTATATGGAAGCTTCACGAATATTCTGAATGGCTGCACGCTTGTAATCACCGGCAGTGTTCTGCTGGCGTCGGATCTGCTGGCCCGATTCGGTGCCGATATCACCAGTGCCGCGCGCGACAATGTCCATGCAGCAATCTGGTTATGCCTGTTCCTGGTGCTGCTGGTGCTGCCGCTGGGTGTAGCACTGGGCAAACTGCTCTCGAAAATGTTGTCATCGGGCCTGCATCCGGGCTAAACAGTCCGTCGCGCGCAGCCATGCGTGCGCATGATAATACGTAGTGCCAGCCCCAGCGACTGAAAATGCCCTTCCAGGGAGACAGCAGCTGAATCCATCTGCATTACCCTTACATCATTCCTATACTACTTTCGTGAAGGTGTATTCACTGCCTTGGCGAAGGGCCTTGATCCCGACGTGTTCGAACAGAATCTCCTCACCATCATCAATATTGCGCGGGTCCCCGCCGACGGCGATAAAACCCTCGCGAGTGACGCCGCAGTGGATGATGCCAAGCTTGTCGTGTTTGGCTGGTCCCAATGTTAACGTTTCTGTGCCTTCCGACATGGGAGATACTTCCTCTATTTCCTGTTATCTGTCAGTACAGCAGGATCAAGCAGTATTTCGAGTTCCGCGCGGCTGAGACTGGTCATTTCCTCCGCAACATCAATCACCGGCCGCCCCTCGGTCCAGGCACGCCGGGCTATAGCCGTCCCCTTTTCGTAGCCAATAACCGGATTCAATGCAGTCACCAACATCGGATTACAGGACAACGCACGGACCAGTTGTTCCTGGTTGACCGAAAAGCCGGTTATCACCTTTCTATCCAGCGCGCGCACGGCGCCGACCAGCACCTTGATGCTCTGCAGCAGATTATGTGCTACCAGCGGCAGCATGGTGTTCAGCTGGAAATTACCGGACTGCCCTGCAATGGTGATTGCCATATCATTGCCAATCACCTGGGCACAGGCCATGGCTACCGCCTCCGGGATCACCGGGTTCACCTTGCCCGGCATGATGCTGCTGCCTGGCTGCAATACCGGTAGTGTGATCTCGCCCAGTCCGGCATGCGGGCCGGAGTTCATCCAGCGCAGGTCATTGCTTATCTTCATGAAACTTACTGCAAGCGTCTTCAGGTGACCACTCATCTCCACGGCAGCATCCTGTGTGGCAATGCCTTCAAACAGGTCAGGATTGATGACAAAGTCAATTCCTGTCTCGCTTGATAGCAAGGCTGCGACGCGAGGGCCGAACTCCGGATGCGCATTGACACCGGTGCCTACCGCGGTACCACCGAGCGCGAGCTGACGCAGGTGTTGCATACCCGAGGTAATGCGCTGCATGCCTTTCTCCACCTGCGTGTGCCATGCACCCAGTTCCTGGTCCAGTCGCACCGGCAGTGCATCCATTAGATGCGTACGCCCGGTTTTGACCATGCCGGACAGCCCCGCTGCACGACTGGCAAGCGTAGCAAGCAGCTGTTCCATTGCCTGCAACAGGTCGTTCTGAAGGCCTAAACACGCGCTGACGTGAATGGCACCCGGAATGACGTCATTGGAACTCTGGCCCAGGTTAACGTGATCATTGGGGTGCACAGCGAGTCCCGAGCGTATGGAGGCCATACGGGCAATGACCTCGTTCGCATTCATATTCGTGCTCGTGCCCGACCCGGTCTGGAACACGTCGATCGGGAACTGCTCGTAATATCTGCCGATGGCGATCTCGCCAGCGACATCACTGATCACCGCAGCCATGTCGGCATCCAGCAAACCAAGTTCGGCATTGACCGTGGCTGCGGCAGACTTGATGCGTGCCAACGCGCGAATGAACGATCCTGGCAGGCGCAAGCCGCTGATAGAGAAATTATCCACGGCACGCTGCGTCTGAGCACCATACATTGCATCAGCAGGAACATGCAGTTCACCCAGCGTGTCACGTTCTATGCGGTATTGTTCTGACATCGTTGTTAGACCTTGAGAAAGAATGAAACCTTCATCTATGACTATAGACTGTGCTATTAATTAATGTATACAGGTAGCTAAAACTCACGGGAGAACTGCTGATGACTGATCATATCTATAAATCCATAGAACTCACAGGTTCATCAACCAGTGGCATCGAAGATGCCGTCAACAAGGCGGTCGCAAAGGCATCGAAAACCATTCATAACCTGAGGTGGTTCGAGGTTACCGAGATCCGCGGCGAACTTGATAATGACTCGGTAAAACACTGGCAGGTGACAATGAGGGTGGGCTTTACGCTTGATGGA
>JBDLJX010000130.1:0-6210 GCA_039714155.1 Pseudomonadota bacterium
GAACCCTGCGGGCGCAGAAAGAGCCAGAGGAATGTGACCAGGTCGCCAAGCAGTGTGATTATCGTTTTGACACCATCCATGACGGGCAGTGTCTTGCCACATCATTGACGGCAGCGCGATTTAAAGGTAACAGTATTCTTAAGAATCAACGGGATTCAATTATTGCGGACGACACGAGTGAAGTACACTGACCGTGTCGCGTATTCATAGGGAGGATTGCCCATGGACGTATTCAAGGAACGCATCAAGCACGTCGTTGTCCTGATGCTGGAGAACCGCTCGCTCGATCATGTGCTGGGATGTCTCTACGATGAAATGAAGGACCCGCCACAACACATGGTCCCTGCTGCGTCACCCGGCTACGATGGTGTGCTGAGGAATGGCGCGATCAAGAGTGAGTGCACCAACACCTACAATTACTACAAAGGCACAAAAACGAAGAAGGTACCGCTCGCGCGGATTCCCTGTAGCGAGATAGAGCAGGGCGCGCCGGTATACGATCCGGCTGAGCCTTTTCTGGACGTCAATCAGCAACTGTACGGGACCGAGGCGGGTCCATCAAGCGACAAACAGGTCGCGACCATGAGTGGCTTCGTGCAGAATTTTTACGATAAGAAGTGCTACACCACCTCCACGGAAGAGACGGTGGAAAGCATCATGAAGGTGTACGGCCCGGATCAGTTGCCGGTGCTGAACTCGCTGGCGCGACACTACGCGGTGTCGGACCGGTGGTTTTCATCCGTCCCGACCCAGACTAACTGCAATCGCGCATTCCTGCTCTGCGGCACTTCGCTCGGACGGACCGACAATATGGGGTTCGAGGATACGCTGAAGGGCAAGGATTCGTTCCCGACCAAGACCCTCTTCAACGTATTGGATGAGAATAAACCGCCGGTCTCATGGGCCGTTTTCTATAAGGACCGGTATCCAATTTCCGAAGAACTGGCGAAACAACACCCGGACTTGTGCGAACTGGCGAAAAAACTCGGGCTGCCATGCCCCAGTCCTAGCTGTTACACCCGGTTGACGTTTTCGGAAATTCCCGACAACCCCGGCCACTTCCTGCGGATCGAAACGGATTTCAAGAATCTGGTCGCTTCTGGAAAACTGCCTGCGTTCAGTTTTCTGGAACCAGGCAGTTGGGGCGGTTCCATTGAATACAAAGGCTACGAGCTTAAGCGCGTGGCCGGCGACGACTACCATCCGCCCGGCCCGATGCTGCGTGCCGAGCGCTTTCTTGCCGACGTGTACCGCACACTCACCTCGAATCCCGAGGTCTGGAACCAAACGCTTCTGATCGTGACCTTCGACGAACACGGCGGTACCTATGATCATGTTCCACCGCCGCGAGGCGCCGTCGATCCTGATGGTAGCCGTAATAAAGAGTTCGGCCACGATTTTACGTTCAATCGATTCGGCGTGCGCGTGCCGACGCTGCTCATCTCTCCTTGGATCGAGAAAGAAACAGTGTTTCGCACCGACACCGACGTCCCGTACGACCACACCTCGGTCATCGCGTCGGTTCTGGAATGGAAAGACATCAGTCGCGGCACTAACGATAAGCCGGTACTGGGCAAGCGCGTGGTCGCGGCTCCGCTGTTCGACAAGGTACTGACGCGCAGCGAACCGCGCACCGACGCACTCGATCTGCCGATCAACATGCTCGACCATGTACCGCCGTGCATGAAAGCGAGACACGTCGGGCGCTGGGACGGCTCGGTGACCGGGGCCGATGGCACCTGGATCAGCCTGAACAAGCTCGCCGGTCAGCCCGCGGTAGTGGCGCTAAGCCGCACCGAGCTACACCTGCGCGGACCGTACGATTTCATCGACCCGCTTCATCCCCTCGGCGCGACTAAAGGAAACATCGATATCCGCATCTGGGAACTTCGCGGCGATAACACCTGCCGGCTGCAAATATCATTCGACGGCGATCTCGCAAAGGAGTATCTAGGTACCCCCGGATACAACGCCGGTCCGGTAGCCGCCTCCTACGCGGTAAACGACGACGGATCGATCACCTACCGCTTCGGCGGCGCCACGCTGTTACAAAAACCATTCAAGAGCCGCACCGTGCCGATCGCCTGGTATGCCGGCGTCGAATTTGACTTCAGCTTGTCGGTCGGTAAGAAGTACTATCTGTGTTTTGAGGATATGAACACATAGCGGGGAATCTGTAGATATGGACAATGCCGGTTCGAAATGAGTCGGCGTTGGAATGATCGTCAGCCAATACAGAGCGATAACCTACGAGCCCACCTGACAAGATGACCCGCAACCCTTGTGGTCCGCAAAAATTCATGCAGCCTTCGGTAACAAGCCATATTCGTGGTGTAATCCACCAAGAACAGGGTGAGTCACAACTTTAAGGTGATTTGGAATGCGATGTCGATGTATTTGTGGCGTGACAGGGAGATCAGATGGTGGGTCCGGTATGCCTGGTCCGATACTGGAATGTGGCCGGCCTTTGTTGTAATGCGCCACCCAGTTTATCGTGATACTGCGCAGGTGGGTTTCTGTTAACGGGATAAAGAAGTCAAGACATTCTCGACGGAGTGTGCCGATCACACGTTCACAGAGACTGTTAGCCTTGGGGCTTCGAGGTGGTGTCCTAAGTACACGCAGCCCCATGTGCGAAATCGATTGGTCAAGGTGGGGCGAGAAAATGCCATCGCGATCATGGATGAGAAAACGGTAACCATGATCTGATGGGATGACTTCGCGTAGTTGCTGGAGTGTCCAAACGGCTGTGGGGTTGGTTGTCACATTGCAATGTACAATCTGCCGGGTCTGATGTTCGATTATTATAAAGACGTAGAGCAATCGAAACGTTGCGGTTACAACAACACAGAAGTCACAGGCCAGTATGGCTGAGGCATGATTGCGAACAAAGGTCGACCAGCGTTAATCGCCACGTGGTTGTCCCCGTGGGTTTATGGGCATATATTTTCGTACGGTACGCGGCGATACGCGAATACCCAGCTTGAGAAGCAATTCATTGGCAATGCGTTCTTCGCCCCAGGACGGATTACTCAAGGCCATTTCGCGGATCAGTTGCCTTAGTTCTACGGGTATCGGTGGACGCCCTGGTCGTGATTTCCAGCGCCAGAACAGGCGAAAGCCCTGACGGTGCCATCGGACTAATGTCCGTGGCTGTACAACAACCAGCGCATCACGCCAGTTGAATAACCTGGAGAGCAGCACGAGTGCGATTCGGACAGGCATGTCAGGCCGGTGAGGCTTGGCCTTACGCTCCTGGAGCATGGCCAATTGTTTACGCAGGAAAAGATTTTCGGCAGCGAGTGAACCCTGCGGGCGCAGAAAGAGCCAGAGGAATGTGACCAGGTCGCCAAGCAGTGTGATTATCGTTTTGACACCATCCATGACGGGCAGTGTCTTGCCATATCATGGACGGCGGCGCGATTCAAAGGTTACTGCAGCCTATCTGGGGCGGTAAAATCACAGCGGTGCCTGATCAAGCGGGGGTCTGTTATTTTTGGTGCATCATTCCCACGAACCTCTTGCAATCTACCCAAACTGGGCATTAAAATGCCCGAAATGGGTAATACTGTGACCACCAAGGGTTCCCGGCCGGCCCGCCGCAAGGCGGCCGCCATGCTGCCGGCCGCGCCCACAAGCCTGGCCGACGCGCTGTTCACGACCACCCAGCAGCGAGTGTTGGCGCTTCTGTTCGGCCAGCCAGCCCGCAGTTTTTATGCCTCTGAATTGATCGAACGGACCGGCTCCGGATCCGGTGCCGTACAACGAGAACTCAAGCGGCTCGCATCAAGCGGCCTCGTGACGGTCAAGCGCATCGGCAACCAAAAGCACTACCAGGCGAATCCCGATTCGCCGGTCTTTGAGGAACTGTGCAGCCTGGTGAAAAAGACCGTGGCGCTGGTCGAGCCAATCCGCGAGGCGCTTGCGCCGCTGGCGGACCGCATCAAGCTGGCCTTACTGTACGGTTCGGTTGTCAAGGGCATGGATACTGCCACGAGCGACATCGACATCCTGATCGTCGCCGATGGGGTTACGCTGGAGGATATCTACTCGGCCCTGGCGCTGGTGGAAGCGGACCTGGATCGCAAGATTAGTCCCACCCTGTATACACCACTGGAGTTCGCGGAAAGGAAAGCATCCAACAACCCGTTTCTTACTCGCGTGCTCTCCGGCGAGCACTTGGTCCTGATGGGCAACGAACATGAGTAATCCACAACTCGATAATCTGGTGCGCATCGGCCAACTGAAGGCCGAGCCGCCGTCGGAAGAAGAATGCCAGGGCCTGCTGCGTTCAGCCCTTCGCAGGCTTGATGACGCCGGACGAGAAGAACTCAGCCTCGAAAGCCGTTTCGATCTCGCCTACAACGCCTCCCACGCGCTGGCTCTGGCGGCATTGCGTTTCCGGGGCTACCGGTCCGAATCGCGTTATCTGGTGTTTCAATGCCTGCAACACACGATTGACCTGCCCAACGAACAGTGGCGCGTCCTTGATCAGGCGCACCGCAAGCGCAATCTGGCCGAGTATGAAGGTGAAATGGATGCAGATGAACAACTCATCGCGGCATTGGTGCGTGTCGCGCAGGAAGTTGCAAAACGGGTCAACGAACTAATGATCTCGTGACGGATGATGCAGCTCCGAGGTTGGAGAGTACTATTCAGGACATGGGGGTCCAGATTTATGTTAGTGATCACTGTCTGCAGATTCTGAGTGAGGGAACAGAACCGCCATGAGCCGGAAAAATAAAAGCGATCATTTAACCCGCTTCCAGGAACTGCTCAGTGAAATATTTCAGTTCGACTACGCGGACCTTGATACTGGTATCTACCGCCTGTGAGTGGCGAATTGTAAATCAGGCTGCCACGGGCAACTGATATAGTCCGCGGCAATGAGGTTGCCACTGAAAATTATTGAGATCAGCGCGGTGGATCACGGTTTCGCCATAGGTTTTTGACGGTGTATCACCCTTGAGCGACGTGTGGGCACGATGAGCATTGTAGTACTGTCGGAATTCTTCCAGTTTTCGTTCAAGGTCACTGGCGTTCCAGAAGATCGTCTGGTCAAGGTATTCCCGGCGAATGGTCCCGATCAGTCGTTCGACGAAGGGATGCGATAGTGGTGTATATGGGATGGTCTTGATCTCATCGGCACCAAGAATTCTCAGGTTTGCCTGCCATTGGTGATACAGGAAGAGCGGGTCGTTATCTGAGCTGAGATATTTCGGGGAACCTCTGAATGAGATGGCGGAGTTGAACATGCGACAAAGTGTGATCCCATCGACATCACCAGCATGCACGCCAAATCCGACGATGCGTCGTGTGAATTGGTCCATAATCACAAGCACCCAGTGGCTATTCAATAGAATGGACTCACACCGAAACATATCGATGCTCCAGAGGCTATCCTTTGCATTTCCAATGAAGGTCAGCCATGACGGTCCAGCACCACCTGGATTAGGTCGGTAATGGGTGGCAAGGACACGCCGCACCACATCTTTATCGATGTTGGTTCCAAAGGCACTATTGATTTGCTGTGCAATGCGTGGGCAACCGAATCGTGGGTTACGTTGCTTCATCTTAACGATGGCCTGGATAAGTTCAGGCGATGGGCCTCTGGGGCCGGGTTTTCGTTTGCTGTCGGCTGATGAATACAGCCGTCGATACTTGCGCTGCTTGAGCAGGTTGTGAAATTTCAATAGCGTCGAAGGCCGGATAATGATGGCAGCCCGCCTGAGGTGGCGTGGGTTGAGAAACAGTGACCAGAAGCCGAGCAGGAAACGATCGGGTACCGAGAGATTGGGCGCACGTTGCCGTGAGCGGTTAATAATCAGGAGTTGCTGTTTCATCAACAGACTGTCAGCGACAACGGCTTTTGCACCACCGTGACCCAGGAGTTTGGCGATGGTAGTCAATAAATGTGCAAGGAGAACCAATAGATCCTTCATGGCGGAGCAGGGTAGGGGCGATTGCTCCCAGGAGCAAGACTGGTTAAGTTACGGTATTCAGGTGATAATTAACAATTCGCCAGTGACAACATATGCAGACCAATATAGGGCATTAGTTGTATTTATTTCACCACACTGATTTCTACTTGTGCGAGCCCCTTATCAAAAGTGGCAATTTGAGAAAAAGCAGCTCTTGTTAAGTCAATAATTCTCCCTTTGACAAATGGGCCTCTATCATTGATTCTGACCTTAACTGATTTGCCATTGT
>JBDLJX010000131.1:0-6197 GCA_039714155.1 Pseudomonadota bacterium
CAACCGCAGCCGGCCCTGATCATCCTGCAACCGTTCGGATGTCATGTTTTCGAAGAAGGCATTTTCCTGGGCCACCCAGTGCGAAACAAACAGGTCAATGTCTGCGTCATGATCGACGTCGCCCGCGGCCAGCCCCATCGCGCCCCGGTAATCCGCGGCGAGGGAACTCGCCCCGATATCTGCAAAGCGGCCGTCACCCAGGTTCCGGAAAACACCGTTGGCCGATACATCATTGGCCACATAGAGATCGATCAGGTCGTCATTGTCGAAATCAAACCAGGCATTTCCCAGTGAGCGGCCATCCGGGTTCGCCACACCGGCCTCGGCGGCAACGTCTGTGAAGGTGCCATCACCGTTATTGCGGTAGAGTCGATTCGCGGCCGGTGGATAGGAGGAAGGATTGATGGTGTAGGGGATCTCGGATTGATATTGACGCGCGACACGCGATTGACCGGGTTGGTCACTTTCGAATTGAACATAGCTGGAGACATACAGGTCGATGTGGCCGTCATTGTTGTAATCGCCCCATGCACAGCCGCTGCTGAAACCGGTATCGCCGGTACCCGTGGCCTGTGTTACGTCGGTAAAGGTGCCGTCGCCATTGTTTCGATAGAGCAGGTTGGGCCCGTAGTTGCTGACATACAGGTCCAGGTCTCCGTCATTGTCGTAATCGCCCCAGGCAGCGGCCTGTCCGAAGGTGGGCCGATCCACACCGGCTTGCTGTGAAACATCGGTAAAACTACCATCTCCCTCGTTTTGATACAGCGCGGACCGGCCTGTTGTGGCTTGTTCAGGAATCGGCTGCATGACCGGTCCGAAAAAGTTCACCAGGTACAGGTCCGGGTCCCCGTCATTGTCATAATCGCCCCAGGCCAGTCCCGACCCCATGTCCTCGGGCAACAGGGACTGGCGGGCGGCGGGAAAGTGCTGAAAATCGATCCCGGCCGCTTCCCGTACTTCGTCGAACCTGAAACGGGCCATCTCCGCCGTCACTTGCCGGCTCAGCACGCTGGTGATGCCCGCGGACGTCTCATCGGTGCCTTGTAAAACCGGTTCCACTTGCGACCGGGACAGGAGCGCGGCAATACCGAGGATCAAGGCGGCCAGCGCGGTGAACCCGCCCCAGCGCAGCAGCAGCTGCTGACGCTTAGTGAACGACGGCAAGGTCATCTGGCTGAACCACCCGGATGGATGCGGTTGCAGTGGAGATCGCCGTGAGCGGAGAGCGCACCTTTTTCTCCGCCCCATAGATCCTGTCCAGGAAGTCGGGGTTCGCCTTGCGATACCAGAGGGTGGCCTTGACAGTCAGCTGCTGCATTCCGGTTGCTGGCGCCGCAAAGGAAAAGCGGTCAGTCCGCTGGCCCGGATCCTGGTGCGGGCCCGACAGGCGGCCCCGTGCCATGGAGGGACATTGAAATCCCACCGTAACGGTGTCGGTAACCCCCGGGTAGAGGGCACGCTTGTAACTGGCGCCCACCAGATCCCAGAGGTTGTGCCGGTCGATCAGTTCGCCCTTGCGGTCGAAACCGTCGGCCTTGAAAATCACCGGCGTCTCCGACACGCCGTCACGCTGGTCCAGTGCCCCCACGTGGTAAACCGGTTTTCCGTTGTCGTTCGTGACCTGCAGTTCAACCCAGCTCTCGATCATGTCCAGTGGTCCGGTGGGAAAGTCGTGTCCGGTCTTGTTGTTGGTGAGGATCACCTGCACCTGAATATTCTCACCGGGGGCGACCTGCTCCGGTGCAACGAGTTCCATGCGCACCACCGGGCCGCGGGTCCACTTGTCGGCAATCTCCGGGATCTCCACTTCGCCCCGCAGCCATTTCTCGATCAGGGCCACATGCTCCTGCGCGCCTTCCAGCTCCTGATCGACAGGAATATATTGATTGCTCGCCAGCATCCGGTGGCTGCGGTGTTTACCGTCTTTCTTGTTACGATTGTAATCACCTGCGTCCCCGCTGGCCGGATCGGTACTGGCTTCCAGAGGCATGTGGCATTCACGGCAGGCGATGGTTCGGGTCGGATCATCCTCATGATACCAGCGGCTGTTTTTCCAGCTATCGTACTGGTTCTGACCCTGCACCTTGCCGATATCCACATTGACTTCCCGATCCACGTACTGTTTGTGGCAGGCCGCACAGAATTCCGGCTTTTTCAGCAACGGCCGGGAATAGGTCTGAACATGGTGCCAGGGATAGGTGCGAATCAGAAAATCACCCAGAAAGCGGGCCATCGCACCCTCGGCCCATTCATAGACATAGGGTTGGGGCGGGGCGACGGTGTAATCCCCGTTGCCCTGGATATCGGCCTGGACCATGCTGTGGCAGATCACACACGAGGAACCCTCATTGGCGCCCTCGACACTCAGGGTGATGTTGCCGGCGTCCTTTGCGCCGCTGAACAGGGAGATGGGGTCGTGACACCCGGCACAATAACGGGTGAATTCCGGTGCGGTCTCCTCCACCATGATGGCCTGCACCCGCTGGAACATGTGATCCAGGGAGGAGTAGCGATGCGCGCTGGGCAGCCACTCCTTGTAGATCTCCTGATGACATCCTGTCGATCCACAGCTTTCGGAACCCGCCAGTACCCGCGGGTAAACGGAGCCGGCGGACTTGATCCCGGCTACCGCGTCCCTGAAGATGGCCTCGAGCCTTTGTGTCTGATTGGACTGCAGGTCCAGACCTTCGGTGCTGTTCCGCACCCGGGCTATCAAGCCGTCAGACCGCTTTTCATACTCCTCAAAGGCTGCCAGGTAGGCCGGTCGGGCCGCCTCACCGATGATCTCCAGCGTTTGCTGCTGCAGCCGTTCGTCCCAGTCGGAATAATCCAGCCGCGCCATGCTGGGCGCAAACGGGCGGTCTTCCCCGAAACGCCAGTTATAGTCCGCATCAAATCCACGTGTGAGTTGCGGTGGTTCATACAGCACCGTCCAAAGGCCGCAAAGCACCAGCAACAGCCCGCTGCCCGCAGCCGTGAGCCGGTAGAAATGCCGCTGCGCGTTGTGCAAGGCACGCTGCGATTGCGCGGACTTCACCCTGCGTACAATGATCGCAGCCAGGTGGACCATCACAAACACGGCCAGACCGATGCCGGTGATAAGGTGGGCCAGATCCCAGGTATAGCCGATGGCCGGACCCGCAATACCCTGCCAGGTGAGGACCAGTCCACTGGCGATGCAGGCCACGAGAAAAGCCAGCGAGGTGTAGCCAAGCAACTGATAGTGGCTGAGATTGCCCTTCTTGCGGAACAGCCAGTGTCTGGTTACAAACCAGGTCACCGGCACCAGCATTGCGATGCCGGCGAGGGTATGCAGGATGACGCTGAACTGGTTGAAAATACTGAACGGAAGAAAATAGATCGAGAATCCTGTCAGCGACAGGAACAGCAGCAGGGCGCCTGTCAGACCGGTCAGGGTGGAACGCCATTCGGCAGTGGCATCAACAACCTCCCGGGGTCTGCTGTCAGGTACCCTGTTGGTCGGGGGTGTTACTTCGGTCATTACTGAACTCCTGAAATGTAACCGGGTGCCTGTCATTCCTTCACAGTGGTGTTAAACACGATATCAGGGAAGTCGGGATCGGCCTCCAGAATGGAGACTATTTTGCCTGCAAACGAATCCTGTGACGACTGTCACGACGGACTTTCAAGTGCGTGAAGGGCAGGGCGCACGCCCGGGCCATCCTTCACGACCCGCCATAAACCCGGTCGTGTACCGGGATTCCGCGGTGTAGAAAGCAGTTATGCTGAATGCGGATTCAGTGCAGGGAGTATCGCCTTCGTGCGCCGGGTTCGCGATCGACGCCGTCGTAGCAGGCGAGGGCGCAGTTGGTGTGTGAGTTCCCGCTTCCAGGCCGGGAAATTCAGCGCACTGCCGCCGTAGATGGCGCCATCCAGTGAATGCGCCAGGGCACGCAACCTGGTGGGTTCTGCCTGTGGGCTGGCAACGATGATTTTCTCGGCAATATCGGTGAGTGGCGAATGCGTGGTTATATTGAGGTGCCGACAAACGCGATTCTTGAACTCTGTGCACCAGGTTTCCGGATTGTCTTCAGCGCGCAGGCACCGCGTGCACATCCAGAGCTTGACTGACCCTGGCATCAGCACGGCAAGGTCCATGCGCAAGCGCTTCAGATGATTTACTGGAGACAGCTTGCTGCCAGCGCGGTGAGCATGCTGCAGGGTATATTGTCCCAGTGCTGACATCCTCGCAGCGGCTGATTTGAACAGCGGCCGGGTACGCGCCCAGGCGCCCAGCCAATAACCGACGATCAACCCCATGATAATTAACATCGGGGCCCAGTAATAAGCGGGGAAAAATTCCTGTTTGCCGGTGTCCACGGCCGCGCGATGAGCCCCCGCGGCGGTGGCTGCCGTATTCTGGCCAGACAATCCGGCAAGCATGGAGGTGTCCGTGTCCACATTCCACCAGGCCACCTCGATTTCGGGCAGGCGTATCCAGCCGTCCCGCAGTGGAATAATCGTATAGGTTTCCTTGCGGCTCCCGAGCAACTGTGTGCCACTTCTGGAGATGCCGTTACTGATGCTGACCGAATCCCGATAGGCCCGGAAATTATCGCTCTTTAGCTGCGGCTCCAGCGACGGTAGCTGGATACCCGGAGCTCCCCTGGCTGTCAGTTCGAGTGTGAGGGTGACGGGAACGCCTTCCTTCGCCGGGGTGTTCCTCGACAGGTGGGACCGCAGTTTCAGATCATGCAGCGGCAGCCAGGGTGTTACGGCGGGATCAGCCGGCAGCACCTGTAATGTCAGTGGTCTGTCGGCAGCAATGGAAAACCTGTTGTCGGTCCCGCTGACCGGCATTCCCGGGGCTCCATTCCATTGCCTGCTTGGAACATGAGTGCCCTTGAAATGGATGGCAGGAATAACGATCTCACCGGAGCGTAATGGCGTCAGTTTGAAATGGTATTCGTTGACAATTTCCCGGCTACGATTGCGCCCGGACTTGCGGGTACTGGCGACCGGACCATCCACCCGTTCCAGCGTCGCTCCTTTGATGCGCGGGATTGCGGGAGTGAGTGTCTTGAGGTTGTCACTGCTGACAACCCGAACGGTGTAAAGAATGTTCTGTTGCTCGTAGAACACCGCGCCGCTGGTTTCAACCTCAACGACAGGCTGGCCACCGGAAGCTGGACTCGCGACCCCGGGCATCTGTGCCGTATACCATCCGGCGCCGGGTGCAGCACCAAGATACTGGCTGTCAGGTATTGGCGGTAGCGGTTCGTTCTTCAAGCCTGGTTTGAACGCCTCGATGTTGCCCCAGGGACGGTTGGTGGTGATTCGCGGGTCTTTCCTGGAAGAATTGCTGGTGCTGAAGGAGAAGCCGCTGGCGGTCTGGGTAACGCCGACCATGAAGCTGGCCAGCAAACAGATGATGCAGATGCGTGAAGTGCGTGTTCGACTCAAGTGACTGTCCCCTATCTCATTATAGCCCGGTGTCATTGTCATTCCGGCAGTCAGTGTACCGGCTGAATCAGGCTGTGTGTTTCTGTCTTCACCATGGCCGGGTTTCCATCAGTCGGCGGCCGCTGCGCTGCATTTCCAGCTGCTCCTCGATCATGAACTGATTGCGCAGCAGGTAGGCGGGATCGCCCTCGATCCGCTCCAGCCATTGTTCCATCAAGATCATGGAAACACCGGTTCCCGGAATGCCGTCCTCGGCCGGGATTTCGCCGGGCGGGAGTTCCTGCTCATCCTCACCGGGACCGGTACCCATCTGATCAAACTGGTCCACGGCCTGACTGGCGGCGGCCTCTTCCTCGGAAATCTCTTCGGGAGTGCCACCCGGACCAGCTGGCTGGTCTGCCGAGCTACCGGTCTCCTGCCGGTCCAGATCCTGTTCGCCTCCTCCAGCGTCGCCGGTTTCCTCCGGCCCGGATCCCTGATCAGTACTATCTATGGGCAGATTACCATCTTTTTCATCGCCTTGCTCGCCTGAATCGCCGTCTTCCTGCTGTTCGTCGCGATCTCCCGGTTTTTGCACGGATTCTTCCTCGCCGCCCTCGGCACCCTCCGTCTGTTCGTCCCGGTCGCCGCTGGCCTCATCCGATTCCTCTTCCTGGCCACCCGCGGCATCCTCCGTTTGTTCGTCCCGGTCGCCGCTGGCCTCATCCGATTCCTCCTCCTCGCCACCCGCGGCATCCTCTGTTTGTTCGTCCTGGTCGCCGGTGGCCTCAGCC
>JBDLJX010000132.1:0-6143 GCA_039714155.1 Pseudomonadota bacterium
ACACAAGCTGCTGCTGGTTGTGCTTGCCCTTGCCCTGGCGATATCGCCGGTGCATGGCGTTCCGACGCTGCCGATGATCGACGCTGCAGATGATACGTCGCACTGCGCCCGGATGCAGCACGACATGCAGACTGCCAATGCACCGGCTAATGCGCAACTTCAGGAAGACGGAACCGGTCATCAATGCGAGCAGGGTTGTAATGGCGGCTGTTGTAGTGGCGCCTGCAGTATCTGTGCGCACGGTGCCTTCGCCATGTCGGACATTGTTATTGTTACACTGGAATTTAACGACACAACACGGACCGGGTTGTTTCTGGCTTCCTTCCCGGAACGCACTGTTATTCCACCCCTGCGGCCACCCGCCTTTCTCCATAGCTGATTCATACACGCCTGTAAAACTGCCTGCCCGGGCAGTTACAATCAGTCGTGAAATGTTCCTGATCAATGGCTATGGAGATTTACCATGCTTTACTCCCGGAAGATTGTCCGGTCGTCACGCACAGCCCATACTGCGCGGCTCGCTAAACCAGTCCAGGCATGTTGTGGTTATCTGACTGCGAATATCGTCAGGCATGTCGCACTGGTGCTGACATTCGTCATGCTGGCGGCAGTTGCCTCGAATGCACGGTCGGCCCTGACCCTGACAGAGGCAGAGCGGATTGCACTGGCAGATGATCCTGCCATCGGTGCGTTGCAGGCACGCTCGCAGGCATTGCAGGATGCAGCGGTAGCCGAGGGACAGTTGCCTGATCCGAAACTGAGGACGGGTGTTTACAACCTGCCACTGGACACCTTTGAATTTGACAAGGAACCCACCACGCAATGGCGGCTGGGTATCGTGCAGTCCTTTC
This sequence comes from Pseudomonadota bacterium, assembly GCA_039714155.1. Lineage (GTDB taxonomy): Bacteria > Pseudomonadota > Gammaproteobacteria > UBA9214 > UBA9214 > SZUA-186. The sequence continues at coordinate 852 of JBDLJX010000132.1, forward strand.
CGCGCGGCAAGTCGCTGCAATACAAAAAGCGCGAGACCGAATGGATGGCAACTGCCGAACAGGCTAAAGCCGAAGCCGGTGCGCGCAAGATCATTCGTGACGTTCGTAAAGGCTTCCTGGAACTTTATTACCAGGTACGGGCCGAGCAAATTGTAACGGAAACCCGTGAACTGTTTGCGCAACTGGTGGACATTACCCAGGCGCATTATGCAACCGGTCGAGTCAGCCAGCAGGATGTGCTGCGTGCCTCACTCGAGCTGTCACGGCTTGATGACCGTACCACCCGTATCCGCAATGAAGCGGACAAGGGCCGCGCCGAACTGACAAAATGGATTGGCGATGCCGCGGCGCTGCCGATTGACGGCCATTTTCCGGAACTGCCAGCGCTGCCTGCAAAAGATGCTATCGGGAACACTCTGCCGGAACATCCGCTGATCCGCGCCGAGACGGCAAAGCTCGAAGCCAGCAACCAGAAGGTCCGGATCTCCCGCGAGCAATACAAGCCCGGCTGGAGTGCCGGGCTGGAATACCGCAAGCGTTTCGGTAATGACCCGACCGGTGATGATCGTGCCGACATGATGGCCGCCATGCTCACCGTGGACCTGCCGCTGTTCCCGAAAAATCGCCAGGACAAACGCCTGTCAGCCAGCATGCAGCAGGCCGAATCAGTACAACTGACCCGTGATGACAAGTTGCGCGAGCTGCAGCAGATGCTGGATACGGACTATGCCAACTGGCAGCGCCTGGGAGAACGGTCCGTGCTGTATGAATCACAGTTGCTGAAGGAAGCCAGTGCCAATGCACAGGCCTCGTTGAATGCCTACCAGAGCGGTGTCACTGAATTCACCACCCTGATGCGTGCGCGCATTACCGATCTGGACGTTCGCCTGGATGACCTGCGGGTTCGGGTCGATCGCACCAAGGCACAGGCCAGCCTGCTCTATCTTGCCGGAGAAGACCAATGAACAAAGCACACGTCAATATCCTGCTAGCCGGTATTCTGCTTGCCAGCCTGCTGTCACCATCAGCAGCCACGGCGGAGGACGGTGAGCGGGAAATTCTCTACTGGGTTGCACCCATGGATGCCAATTACCGGCGTGACAAACCGGGCAAATCTCCCATGGGCATGGACCTGGTCCCGGTGTATGCCGATGCCGGCGGCAGCGATGGCAGTAGCGTGAGCATTGCACCGCAAGTGGTGCAGAACCTGGGTGTCCGCACGGCTGTGGCCGAACGCTCCCGCCTGTGGCGTGGCATCGATACGGTTGGCTATGTCGATTTCGACGAATCGAAGGTCAGCCATATTCATTTACGTACCGAGGGCTGGATCGAGAACCTGGTGGTGCAGTCCGAGGGTGAACGGGTCACCCGGGGCCAGCGCCTGTTTGACCTGTATTCACCGGAACTGGTCAATGCCCAGGAGGAATTCGTGCAGGCCCTGAATATCGGCAACAAGGGGCTGATCCGCGCCTCGCGCAGCCGGCTCGATGCACTCGGAATTCCCGGCAACCGGATCAAGCGCCTGGAGAAGGACCGGAAACCCAGTCAGACCATCCCGGTCTATGCACCGCAGGATGGCGTGGTCGCGACACTGCCCGTGCGCGAGGGCATGTTCATCAAACCGGCTACACGCATCATGAGTCTCGCCGACCTGTCCAGCGTGTGGCTGCTGGCGGAAATCTTTGAACGCCAGGCCGACTGGGTCGAGGTCGGGCAATCCGCCGAAGTGCGCCTGCCGTATCAACCGGGCCCGGTCTGGGAGGGACGCGTTGAATACATTTACCCCAGCCTGGACCCGAAAACGCGGACCCTGAAAGCCCGGCTGCGTTTCGAGAACCCCGATGAGACACTCAAGCCGAACATGTACGCCAATGTGAAAATCTATGGTGGCCCCAGGGAAGATGCCATTGTCATCCCGGTCGAGGCGCTGATACGAACCGGGCGTGAAGACCGTGTCGTGCTGGCGCTGGGAGAAGGGCGCTTCGAGAGCCGCACGGTCACTGCCGGCATCGAGAGCGGTGACTGGGTTGAAATCCTGACAGGTATCGAGCCCGGCGACACGGTGGTTACCTCCGGGCAGTTCCTGATCGACTCCGAGTCCAGCCTCAAGGCCAGCATGCAACGCATGACCAGTCCGGATGTACAACCATGATCGTAAATCTCATCGACTGGTCGATACGCAACCGTTTCATGGTCATCCTGCTGACCGTGATGCTGACCGGCTGGGGTGTCTATGCCGTAAAAAACACGCCGCTGGACGCCATTCCCGATCTTTCGGATGTGCAGGTCATTATCAAGACGGCCTATCCGGGCCAGGCACCGCAGGTGGTCGAGGACCAGGTCACCTACCCGCTCACCACCGCCATGCTGTCGGTCCCCAAGGCGGTGAATGTGCGCGGCTACTCGTTTTTTGGCGATTCCTTCGTGTACGTCATTTTTGAAGACGGTACCGACCCTTACTGGGCACGCACGCGGGTGCTGGAATACCTCAGTCAGGCCGCCAGCAAGCTGCCGCCGGATGCGCGTCCCGAACTCGGTCCGGATGCAACGGGTGTGGGCTGGGTGTATGAATACGCACTGGTTGATCGCTCCAACCAACTGGACCTTTCGCAGCTGCGCAGTCTGCAGGACTGGTTTCTCAAATACGAACTGCAGACCGTCGCAGGTGTCTCCGAGGTCGCCACCATCGGCGGCATGGTCAAGCAGTATCAGGTCGTGCTGGACCCCGACAAGCTGCGGGCCTATGACCTGCCGTTATCAAAGGTACGCAATGCCATTCTGCGCGGCAATCAGGAAGTCGGCGGTTCGGTCATCGAACTGGCCGAGGCCGAGTACATGGTGCGTGCCACCGGCTATATCGATGCGCTGGAGGACCTGCGGCATATCCCGCTGGGTGTCAACAAACGTGGTACGCCGATTCTGCTGAAGGATGTTTCCCAGGTCCGCCTGGGACCACAACTGCGCCGCGGTATTGCCGAACTGGATGGCGAAGGTGAAGTGGTCGGTGGCGTCATCGTCATGCGCTTTGGAGAAAATGCACTGACAACCATCAACCGGGTAAAGGTGAAACTGGCTGAACTCGGCAAAGGTCTGCCCGAAGGCGTAGAGATAATCGAGACCTATGATCGCTCGGCATTGATCCAGCGCGCGGTTAAAAACCTTAATGGCAAGCTGGTCCAGGAATTCATTGTAGTGGCGCTGGTCTGTGCGCTGTTCCTGTTCCACTTGCGTTCGGCGCTGGTGATAATTATCTCACTCCCGATTGGCATCGTCGCTGCTTTCATCGTCATGCGGTACATGGGTATCAATGCCAACATCATGTCGCTGGGCGGCATTGCCATTGCCATCGGTGCGATGGTCGATGCCGCCATTGTCATGATAGAGAATGTGCACAAACACATGGAGCGGGAAACGGTCACGGAGGCCAACCGCTGGGACATCATGCGCAAGGCGGCAACGGAAGTCGGGCCACCGCTGTTTTTTTCACTGTTGATTATTACACTGAGTTTTCTGCCGGTATTTACCCTGCAGGCGCAGGAAGGCCGGCTGTTTGCACCGCTTGCCTACACCAAGACCTTTGCCATGGCCGCCGCGGCCTTCCTGTCGATCACCCTGGTACCGGTATTGATGGGTTACTTCATCCGCGGACACATCATCCCGGAATCAAGGAATCCCGTTGATCGTATCCTGATTGCCAGTTACCGCCCCGTGATCAACTTCGTGCTCAAGGCACCCGCGACGGTGCTCGTGATTGCCGTCGTGCTGGTTGTCGTCGGGCTGTGGCCCGCGACACGGCTGGGTTCCGAGTTCATGCCGGACCTGGATGAAGGTGACCTGCTGTACATGCCGAGCACGTTTCCGGCCGTCTCCATTGGCAAGGCCAGGGAGATCCTGCAACAGACCGACAAACTCATCAAGACGGTACCGGAAGTCAAGCGCGTGTTCGGCAAGATCGGCCGCGCAGAGAGCGCAACCGACCCGGCGCCGCTGACCATGGTCGAGACCACCATCCAGCTGAAGCCGCGTGATGAATGGCGGCCGGGTATGACCATCGACAAGCTCAAGCAGGATCTCAACAAGCGGGTACAGTTACCGGGCATTGCCAATATCTGGGTCATGCCCATCAAGAACCGCATCGACATGCTGGCGACCGGCATCAAGACACCGGTCGGTGTGAAGGTCGCGGGCCCGGACCTGAATGAAATCCAGGCCATTGGTAAACGCATAGAGGAAGTTCTCGCGGCTGTCCCCGGAACCGTATCCGTCTATTCCGAGCGCGTCGCCGGTGGGCGCTATGTGACGGTAGATATTGATCGTCTGGCCGCTGCACGCTTTGCCCTCAACATTGCCGATGTACAGGAAGTAGTACGCACGGCTCTGGGCGGCATGCGGGTTGCACAGACTGTGGAGGGTCTGGAGCGCTATCCGATCAACATCCGCTATCCGCGTGATGTGCGTGACTCGCTGGAAAAACTGCGCAACCTGCCCATCATCACGCCCGCTGGTGCGCGTATTCCGCTGGCGGAAGTTTCGGAGATCCGCATCGATGACGGCCCCGGCATGATCAAGACCGAGAACGCCCGTCTCAATGGCTGGGTCTACGTGGATATCGAAGGACGTGACCTGGGCTCCTACGTGGCTGAAGCACAGCGAGTGGTCCATGAACAGGTGCAACTGCCAACGGGCTACTCGATTGCCTGGTCGGGTCAATATGAATACCTGGTGCGGGCGAAGGCGCAGTTGGCCACGGTGTTACCCGTGACACTCGCCATTATCGTATTGCTGTTGTATATGAACTTTCGCAAATTCACCGAGGTACTCATTATCATGGGCACGCTGCCACTGGCGCTGGTCGGCGGATTCTGGCTGCTGTACCTGCTCGGTTACAACATGTCGGTTGCTGTCGGTGTCGGGTTTATCGCACTCGCCGGTGTTGCGGTAGAGATCGGCGTCATTATGCTGGTGTATCTGAACCAGGCCCTGCAGCGGCACCGTGACGCAGCAGATCATGCACAGCGGGAGCTGAGCAGTGAGGATGTTCGCAGCGCCGTTATTGATGGAGCACTGTTACGGGTACGGCCCATCATGATGACAGTCGCAGCCATTATTGTCGGCCTGTTGCCGATTATGCTGGGCAGCGGTACCGGTTCCGAGGTCATGCGGCGTATCGCGGCCCCCATGGTCGGCGGGATGATCAGTGCTACATTGCTGACACTGGTCGTGATCCCGGCAGTATTCCTGATCTGGAAGCAGCGCAGTGTTAACACAGGCGATGCGCAGGATGCATCAATT
>JBDLJX010000133.1:0-6107 GCA_039714155.1 Pseudomonadota bacterium
ACAGAGAACACAGAGAACACAGAGAATAGAAAACACTCCAGCCACAGCGAGTACTGGTCTATAAGAAAATACTGAAAAGCAGGAAAACTACCCAAGGTTTCCGTTTAGTAGTTTCTTATATAAACAATCACTTGACGGGAACTTCTGACCCTGAGGAAGTTCAGCACGACCGGCAACGCCGCTGCCGTTGAACGATCACGTGCCCCGTTTATGCATGGTCAATAATTTTATAGACGGTGAATAGCAGTACAACGCCGATCAGCAGGTAGGTTTCCAGCGTGCCAATCCCCAGCGTGTGAGATATTGTCATAACCGTTTTGCCCAGTATTGAATCCATCTATTGCCCCCCGCGAAATAGTATGGTTCTGCAGTGTGTTGTGACGCCTTAAAAATATCATGCCTTGTCATACAAAGCGCCAGAGTTTGTTATTCGTCTGTGTGACTGCTTGCGTGTCTCCAAAAAATAGTGACAACCCATGACAGCAGGTAGTCTAACAGCATTACACCGCTTAATTAATAGCAGTACCTGCCCGTTTATATGCCAGATAATTGGCGGGAATGCTATGACTGCTGAATATTCCTGCATGTCAGATTATTGACTGACACACAAACATACTGTCCTGGAGTATGCAAACGACGCTTTATGTTGAAGCGCCGTTTGCATTGTTATTGCAAGATTACTTTTTATGGGCAAGCGGTATCTTGTCACCAGGTCATAGTTAATGATGGCCTCAATCTTGTTTTCTCTGCGCCTTTGCATGTGACAGGCTTTCTCTGAGTCATCAATCCATTTACACCAGTAATACCAGCTTGCCGACGGTCTGGCCGGATTCCAGGTCACGGTGGGCGTCCGCGACATTTTCAAACGGGTAGGTGGTTACCCGCGGTGGCTGTAACCTGCCTTCATCCAGCCACTGCAACAACTGCTGCAGGCCGCGGCGCATCGTGTCGGTCCTGTCGAACAGGAAGCTCAGGTTGAAACCGAGCACACTGCGGTTGCGTGTTGTCAGGCTGAACGGGCTGAAGCGCGGCGTGCGCCAGTAGTCCCAGGCCAGCCGCAGCTTGTGCGGGATGCCGCCACGTTTTGGCAGCATGCTGTGAAAGCCGTACACCACCAGCTTGCCGACCGGCGCCAGGTGCTCATAGCTTTGTTTCAATGTCGATATGCCATTGGCATCGAGAATGATTTCGTAGCCTGCCGGTGAAAATGTTTCCGCTTCCTGCCAGAGTGATTGCGTCGATTTGTCAATGACGGCATCTGCACCCAGCGCCTTGACTGCCTCGACCTTGTGACTGCTGCCGACCACGCCGACCACGCTGCAGCCGGCGATCTTGCCCAGCTGCACCAGCATGCTGCCGACTCCGCCGGCGGCGGAATGCACCAGCATACGGTCACCGGTATGCGGGTGGGCGAGTTCAAACAGGGCAAACCAGGCCGTCAGTGACACGGCCGGGAAAGCGGCGCCCTGCTCCAGGCTGAGTGCGGCGGGCAAGGGTACGACCTGGTGCCGCTTGACCACCAGTTTCGTGGCGTAGGCATCAAACCGGGTAACGGCAATAACGCGTGTGCCATTGGCAAGATCATGCACGGCACTGCCACTGCCGATGACTGTACCGGTGACCTCAAAACCGGGCGTGACGGGATAGCCAACATAGTGCCGTGCCGAGGTGTACAGGCCCATGCGGGTGACACAATCGGCGTAGTTGATGCCGATAGCGATGACATCAATAAGGACTTCATCCGGCCCGGGTACCGGGTCCGGGTGTTCTTCGATAACCAGCTGGTCATAACCGCCGGGCTTGTGAATGACGATCTTCTTCACGGCAGGCGGGACCAGTTCCGTTGTGGTGTTAGCAGGTGGTAAGTTCAGGACTTGTTGTTCTTGTCCGGCACATCAAGCGAGACAACCACGGCGGATTTCGGTTCATCCTTGAATTTCGGCCGCATGTCCATGGACCGTCCGGCTGCTTCGGCCAGTTCCCTTTCGCGCGTCGTGATCAGCATCAGGCAGTCGCGCATGCCCTGGATGGTGTCATCCGACAACGGGTGGCGAAAGCCGGGTTTGGCGTAAGTGTCTTTCGCGACATCGGTGAGGACGCGCTTCATGATGCGCAAGATACGTTCTTCTTTGGAAAGTTCCTGTTCTTCCGACATGACTGAACCTGTTATTTCAGTGTACTTGCCAAGTATTGTCGCATAGATCAGGATTTTGATCAGACTTCCAGTACTCTTTCAACCTGCAAAAGACAGATATTATTGCCACGGAATCCACGGAAAAACACGGAAGGATAAAAAGCCTTAAAGACATTTTTCCGTGTTCTTTCGTGGATTTCGTGGCCATTTAATAAAAAACCGGCACCCGTCGTGTTGGTTTGGTATCCGTTGTTATCCGTTTGAAAGTGTATCAATCACAGACATAAATATACTTCCAGTCACAACCACTGAAGGTTTTCAGGGCATCCATCAGTGCATCGACCGGCACGGCCTCGGAGGGGTAGATTCCCCAGATCTCGACAAAGGTGCGGGCAAAACCTCCATGGCGGCGAAAGTCGAGATCGTAGACACGCCCGTCAAAACCACACTGTCTGCATGTCCATTGGTTGTCGCGGCGGCTCTCCTGCCAGTCGGCTGCCGGCTTGCGACAGGCCGGGCAGCGTGGCGGCGGCAGTTGCCGATTGGCACGAAATACCGGTTTGCCGGCAGACAACGACAGACGGATATGACAAAAAGCGCCACTGTCGGTGGCGGTATCGCGTTCGGCAGTATCCTGTGGCGGTACGAATTCAATGGCGGGTGAGCAGCCGAGGAAGGTAATCAGTTGCAGGAACCGGTCGCCGGCCAGATAGCGAATGTCGCCACGATGTTCGAAGGCGGTGCCCGCGAGGCCGATATCCTGCAGGTACGTACACAGGGCCGTAGCATCGAGTGGTATGAAGTCAGGGTCGGCGGGGTAGAGCAGGAGCTGGTTGGCTGGCACGGTATGTGTTGGTCCGCTGGTTATATGCATCGGTACAGCCGCTGTTACTGCCGGCCATGATCGACCATAATAAGTAACAATGTCACATGGGGCCAATTGCATGACACACACGCAGCCATTCTCTATCTACGCGCTGGAACTCGGGCCGATGGAAAATTTCGTCTACCTGGTCCACGATCACGCCAGCGGCCGTGCGGCGGTGGTGGACCCGGCCTGGGATGTGCCTGCCGTGTTAACGCTGGCGGCGGACCAGGGTGTGCGTATTACCGACATCCTGCTGACCCACAGCCACCACGATCATATCAACGGGATCGAGGAAGTCCTGCAGCAGTACGATGCGCAGTTGCACCTGCTGAAGGACGAGGCGAAATTCTGGGGCCGTCATCCCGACCTGCCGACGCTGCACCACGGCGGCGATAGCATTGCGCTTGGTGAAACGCCGATCGAGGTGCTGCACACGCCCGGCCATACGCCGGGCTCGGCCTGTTACCATATTGGCGATCAACTCATTACCGGTGACACCCTGTTTGTATTCGGCTGCGGCCGTTGCGATTTGCGCGGCGGGGACCCGGAACAGATGTACGTGACACTCAAGGACATGGCGGAACGCCTGCCCGGTAGTACCGTGATCCATCCGGGGCATAATTATGCGGAGAAAACGACGTCCACGATCGACGAACAGATCGAGGGCAATCCGTTTATGCACTTCGATGCAACGGACCGGTTTGCGCATTACCGTATGCACTACCACGACAAGCATCGCGATTCGCCCTATGGCCCGGTCTGCAAGGGCCATGAAATGGATGATGCCTGAACAGGAAGCTGTCATGCCGGATATTACACGAAAAATTCCAGTATTCCTGCTGGTCCTGCTTGTCAGTGCCTGTGCGACCACCAGCGCCTACCAGGAGCCGCCGCGGGTCTCGTTGACCAGTATCCAGCCAAAGGATATGACGCTGCTGGAACAGCGCTACAGCCTGAAAATCCGCATCATGAACCCCAACGACGTTGCCATCCCGGTCGAGGGGCTGAGTTATGCGCTGGAGATCAACGGCCGCGAGTTTGCCTACGGAGTCAGTAACACAGCAGCTGTTATTCCGCCATTTGGCGAAGCGGTGCTTGATGTTGAAGTCGTCAGCAATCTGCTCAATATCATGCAACAGCTGCAGGAACTGAACGGTGAACAGCACACCAGTCTGAAGTACCGGCTCTCCGGCAAACTCAGTCTCGATAACAGCCCGGCCCGATTACCGTTCGAGTACCAGGGCGAGCTGCATTACCTGCCCGCCGGGACCACCACGCCCTGATAATGTCACCCATGCCGGCGTTTCGTGCTTACCGGATTCGTCAACAGGATGGCGTCATCAAGGCGGCATTCGAGCAACTGACCCTGGCTGACCTGACACCCGGCGAGGTTGTCATCAAGGCGCAGTATTCCAGCGTCAACTACAAGGATGCGCTGGCCGCGACCGGCAAGGGCCGGATCCTGCGGCGCTTCCCGCTGGTTGGCGGTGTTGATGTTGCCGGTATTGTCGAGTCCTCGACAGATAGCCGTTTTGTCGAGGGTGATGCCGTGCTGGTGACCGGTTATGGCCTTGGCGAGGACCATGACGGCGGTTATGCCGAGCGGGTGCGGGTACCGGCCGACTGGGTGGTGCCGGTGCCGGCGGGCCTGTCAGCGTTCGAGGTCATGGCCATCGGTACGGCCGGTTTTACCGCGGCGCTGGCACTTGAGCGCATGCAACAGAACGGTCTTGCGCCAGAAGACGGGCCGTTGCTGGTGACCGGTGCAACCGGTGGCGTCGGCAGTATTGCTATCGACCTGTTCAATAAATGTGGTTATGAGGTCGTGGCGCTGACTGGCAAGGTGGATGCGGAGACCTGGCTGGGCAAGCTGGGTGCAAGTACCATACTGGATCGCCATACACTCGACATGGGGGTGCGGCCACTGGAGAGGGCACAGTGGGGCGGGGCGGTCGATACTGTCGGCGGCGACACACTGGCCTGGCTGACCCGCACCGTCAGACCCTGGGGCAGTATCGCCAGTATCGGACTCACTGGCGGGGTGGAAGTCAATACCACGGTCATGCCGTTTATCCTGCGCGGTGTCAGTCTGCTGGGTATCACCTCCGCGAACTGTCCCATGCAGCGTCGTCGGCATATCTGGCAGCGGCTGGCAACAGACCTGCGGCCGCGACACCTTGATACCATTGTCGAAGCAACTATCGACTTCGATGAACTGCCCGATGTCTTCGATCGCATTCTGTCCGGCATGCACCGTGGCAGGATGGTTGTCCGGATTGGTGCTGATGTATGAAATCTGTGCAGGTTGGATCAGGCCGAAGAGCCTGCCCCGGCAATGTAAAAGCCGGGGCCGTAATCCGACGGCGCAGTATGGCCAGTGTCGGGTTACGGTGCTACGCACCTCGGCAACTGCTCCATGCGTCGCCTGAAGCGCCTGCTTTTGGTGCCCTACCTCCTGCATCCCTGCAGTCGTAACCTGACCTGCAGTTATTGCACGCTGCATGTTTATTGAGATGATCCGTTGAAACCCGGTTTCCGATATGCGTTGCTGTTCACGGCAGCTTTTGTCCTGCTGTTATGGCTGTTTGAACTGCTGGAAGTTTCGTTTGGCCTGAATCTGTCGTTCCTTGGTGTCTATCCACGAGAAGTACAGGGTCTGTGGGGTATCCTGACCGGGCCGCTGATCCACGGTACATGGATGCACCTGCTATCCAACAGCTTTGCCTTGCTGGTGCTGGGCACCGTGCTGCTGTATGGCTATCCGCGCTCGGCGTTACCGGTGCTGGTACTGATTTATCTCGGCTCGGGTATCGGCGTGTGGCTGTTCGCGCGCGACAGTTATCACTTTGGTGCCAGTGGACTGACACATGGCCTGATGTTCTTTATCTTCGTCAGCGGCATCCTGCGCCGCGACAAGCTGTCGATTGCACTCTCGATGATTGTGTTCTTTTTATACGGTGGCATGGTATGGACCATCTTCCCGACCGAGCCGGGTGTGTCTTTCGAGAGCCATTTCTTCGGGGCGGTGATGGGTGTGCTGGCGGCGTTTGTATTTCGCGGGCGTGACACGTTGCCCCCGGAAAAGCACTATGACTGGGAAGGGGA
>JBDLJX010000134.1:0-5317 GCA_039714155.1 Pseudomonadota bacterium
GTGGTTGCCATGCCGCTGGTGTTGCCGCCAACCGTGCTGGGCTTTTATTTGCTGGTGGCCCTCGGTCCCCATGGCCCGGTGGGCGGACTGATGGAAGCGCTGGGTGGCAGGCCACTGGCCTTCACTTTTACCGGTCTGGTCATCGGCTCGGTCATCTACTCAATGCCCTTTGTGGTCCAGCCACTGCAAGGCGCTTTTACCGCGGTCGGTCGCCGTCCGCTGGAGGTGGCCGCCACTCTACGTGCATCACCACTGGACCGATTCGTTACGGTTGCTATTCCGTTGGCACGCCCGGGTTTTTTGACTGCAGCGGTGCTCGGTTTTGCCCACACGGTTGGCGAGTTCGGTGTGGTGCTGATGATAGGCGGCAACATCCCCGGCGAGACCCAGGTCGTGTCTATCGCCATCTATGATCATGTAGAGGGGCTGGAATATGCTCATGCTCATTGGTTGTCCGGGGGGTTGCTGCTGCTGTCTTTTCTCATGCTGGTAGTGGTTTATGCCTTCAACCGCCGATTCAGGGTAGTACAACCGTGACCCTTGAGGCCAGATTCCGTATCGACAGGGGAGACTTTATGCTGGATGCCGAGCTGAGCGTTCCTGCCGAGGGTATCACCGCGTTGTTCGGCCCTTCGGGCTGCGGCAAGACCACACTACTGCGCGCGATTGCGGGACTTGAACACCATCGGGGTGGCTTTCTGCAAGTGGGCGATATGACCTGGCAAGAAGGCGAGCGTTTCGTCCCGCCACACCGACGTCCCCTGGGCTATGTATTTCAGGAGGCCAGTCTTTTTGACCATCTCACCGTGCGGGGCAATCTGGAATATGGCGTCAAGCGGGTGCCGAAAGCAGAGCGTAAGGTCTCGATGGAGCAAGCCATTGAGCTGCTGGGCATCGGGCATTTGCTTGAACGCAGACCCGACACCTTATCAGGTGGTGAAAGACAACGGGTGGCGATCGCCCGTGCCCTGGCCGTCAGCCCGCGGTTGTTACTGATGGATGAACCACTGGCGGCACTGGATCTGAACCGTAAGCGGGAGATTCTGCCCTATATCGAGTCTCTCCATAATGAACTGGATATTCCGGCGATCTATGTCAGTCACTCCCCCGGTGAAGTGGCGCGTCTGGCGGATCATCTGGTGATGCTGGAAGCAGGCCGTGTTGTGGCGACGGGCGCGATCCAGGATATGTTGACCCGGCTCGATCTTCCCCTTGCCCATGGCAGTGATGCCGAGGCGCTGATCGAAGCGACCGTTGCCGGGCACGATGATGAGTATGAGCTGACTTATCTGGATTTTGCCGGCGGTCGATTTACCGTGACTCGCAAGGATTTAACGGTGGGCAGTAACGTGCGCTTGCGGGTCGCCGCTCGCGATGTCAGTCTGACACTGGAACACCAATCCGGTACCAGCATCCTGAATATCTTCCCGGCAACCGTTGAAGAGATCACCGACGAAGGGCCTGCTCAGGTCACGGTGCGATTGCTGCTGGGGAGCGTACCCATGTTGGCCCGCGTTACGCGCAAATCTGCCTCGGTACTGGATTTGAAACCCGGCAAGTTGGTGTATGCTCAAGCTAAAAGTGTTGCCTTGCTGTCCTGATCCCGGTTTTATGCATGATCGTGTATTAACCGATTATTGGCTCAACAAGGCGCTGCACTCGGATGGCGATTCCGCTGCGTTTCATTACCGCCGGTGAGCTTGGTCGTTACGAATGACCGGAAGTGGCCGAAAGTGTGAGTACTGATTGCTGGGCGTGAACGGCAAGTTTTGCTGCAACTCGGAAGTTCATACTAAGTCGGGGAATGTCGCATTCTGGCCGAACCTGATAGCTACTGACTTGCGAATGCGTCCTGGTTAGCCAGCTCAGTAACTTCCTCGCCCCCCAAAGCAGACATTCAGTCACCTCTACCCTCATCATGTTTCCACTATTGGTTGGGCAAGTATCCAAAGACTGAGCATGGTGTAGCCCACCATCAGGAAGAGCATGGGGATCTGGCTGCGCAACGCCGCATGGCTGTTTCGGAATGTACGCAACGCCATCACGTGTGCCAGGTAGACCGCAACAATATGTCCCATGACTATTGCAATGACTGACGTGATCCAGACAAAGCGGGCATTCACTATCCCGATGTTGACCATATAAAGACTGGTGCCAAATAGATCCCGGCCCATACCGAAGGGGTCGGAAGCCAGCGGGATCATGTATTGACCAACGATCAATAAAAAGGACAGGTAGTGGGCGAGATGATAGGCGAGTGAGATGGGGATAAGGCTGAGCACGAATAGCCGTGCGACTTCCAGGATGGACACGCCGGTACGGGCTTGCGACGGTGTTGAGATGTACATCAGCGCACTGAATAACAGATACAAAATCTGAAACATCACCAGGAATGCCACCAGCGCAATAGTACTGACAGCGGCGATGGCATTACCGCTAACATCCTGCAGCAGTAGTACCAAAGGACGCAGGTCTTCCGATAACAACATCCACTGCGCAACCTTGCCCCACAGCGGCGTTGCGAGCAGACCGTCGAAGGTAACACTTGAGAGTATCACCAGCACGAGCACCATGCTGGAAACTTTAATGGGTTTCCCGGTTAACAGACCCACAGCCCAGGGACGCAGGTTCCACTCCCGCACATTCGCCGTTGCCTTTTCAAAACACTCATGGCAATTGACGCAATCAACGTGGCTGTGCCGGCAATCCGCTGCGCTGCAATCCGCGCATACCGTATCATTGTTAACTCTAACCTCGCTTGGTGCGAAGCGCGCCAGGAATCCAAAAACCAGTGAGAATGCTTCACCGTGCCGCAGCCAGATGTGCTTACCGAAAATAAACATACCGGACCAGGTGATCAGGCTGTAGGTAATGACAGCAGTCGCCAGACTGGCCGGCACATCGCTTGAAGGCCAGACGAGTTCTGCCCAGACGAAACAGATAAACAGCAGCACCGCTGGCCAGTCTCCCAGCCATTTCGGGTAGGCGAGGCAAAGACCAGGGCGCGCATCGCGCTGTAGCCGTTTCACGATTCGTTCGGCAAGCTCGTAAATAGTCTTCCATGGATTAATGAGCGCCCACAGATTGCCAAAAAGGCCTGACACATAGGCAAGTCCCACCCACCAGATGACCCACACCGTGGTGGGTGCGATGTTCCGGAAGGGGTTGGTGTTGCCAACCAGGCCCGCAATGATGACCAATATCAGCAGTCCTGACGAAATCAACCGAAGGAGTGCAATCGTCAGCTTGCTGGCCAGCAGGTGTCCCACCGGTGTGGCCAGCAAATTGTAGCGGGGATAGCTGGCGACAGTGCGTTTCCCTCGCACAAAAAAAGCAATCACAACGAAGGACAATGCTACAGCCGCCGCAGCGCCTGTTACATACAGAGCCAGTGGCACGGGTAAGTCATATCGCTGTGCGAAGCCGTGCGCCTGCACAGTCAGCGGTATCGCAAAAACAAGCACAGCAATGGCCAGCCGACCCATGCTCACTGCAACAGTCTTGCCGCTGGTCGTGGCCTGTGCATCTACCATTAGCTACTTTGGGTAAACCTCAAGATAAAGCAGTGTGTCATGGCCATGCCTGTGCTGGTCACCAAATCCATGACTGGTGATGGGAAATCGGCCAGTGGCGTGTGCGGTAAACGTAATAGGGGTCGGCGCGTCCGGAGTGACTTTGAATTCGATGTCGTAGCCGTGCAGATGTAGATTAGCGGTCTCATCCGATGACCATACAAGCTCCACCTCTTCGCCCTGAGTGATCCGGATAACATTGTTGTCGCGGACCACCTTGCGGTTCTGGATGGTGATTTCGATGCGGTGCACTGTGTCGGCCACGTCATCCGCTTCCGAGGCAGGGGCGACGGTTGGAGCGGCACTTATCTGCAGCATTGCCCCGCAGAGAGTCCAGTACAAGATGCTTCGCGGTCTTCTCATGGATTCGTTTCCGTGAAATATCCCAAGTATAGACTACACTTGAGATGTGAATTCGGGCGTCTGTGTCGTAATGAGATGGGGGAAATTGCCATGAAAACAATATATTCACTCCTGTTCAGCTGTATTGCCTTGTTCCCGCTGGCAGGCGGTGCAGAGATTCTGGCCATGCTCAATTATGAGTCCAGGCCTAACGAATCGCTCAAGGATCTCAAGATGCCGTTCGGTACCCAGGGTCGCAAGGAAGGTATCGCCATCATCGACGTCGACCCGGAGTCCGAAAACTATGGTCAGATCCTGATGGATATTCCACTGCCGCCGGATCTGGTAGCCCATCATGTGTTCTACAACCGTGATGCCACCAAGATCTACCTGACGGCGCTCGGCAAACCTGAACTGCGCGTTATCGATATGACACGCTACCCGTATCGCATCAAGGTCATTAACGTGCCGGATTGCCAGGCCGGCGAAGATGTGGTGTTTTCGGCTGATAATAAAACCTGGTATGAGACTTGCATGGGCTCAAACACCGTGGTCATGGGCGATGCCGTGAACGATACCTATACGCGGACAATCAAACTACCCGTCCCTTATCCCCATGGTATTGCCGTGCATGAAGGCATCGACCGGATGCTGGTCACAAGTACAGTGCGTGCCTCCGATCTCGCTGATGCCGGTGAAGTAATTGGCGTACTGGAAGCAAGCACGGGTAAGGCTCTTGCCAGTCACAAGGTCTCCGACAAGGCATCACCGTCTGGCGAGGCGCCGGTCGAAATACTGTTTGTGCCTGGCTCGAACCCACCGGTTGCCTACATCACGAACATGTACGGCGGTACGTTATGGACCGCGGCCTGGAACTCAGAGAAAAAGGATTTCGATGTTGCCAAGGCTTTCGATTTCGGACCGGAAAACGTGGGTGTGCCACTGGAAATATATTTCTCTGATGACGGGAAGCACATGTATATAACTACAGCAAAACCAGGACATTTTCACGTTTTCGAACTCGGCGAAGATCCGACCAAGGCAACGCTGGTCAAAACCCTCAAAGCTGGTGAGGGCGCGCATCATGTGGCGTTCACCAAAGACGGCCGTTATGCGTATGTGCAGAACTCGTTTATCAATCTCCCAGGCATGAGTGAAGGTTCGATCACCGTTGTGGATTTCAAGTCCAAAAAGGTGCTGGACAGAATCGATACCTTTATAGAGAACGGCTTCAATCCCAACTGCATTGTATTATTGCCGGAATGGAATGACCCGAAGGGACACTGAGATAAATTGTGTCCGGAATAATCTCTTGGAATCATTGATCCCCGCCTGGGGCATGTCTTGCACTCTCCCTCAGGAGTCGTTCTTGTTTGGTGCTGAATGCCCGGTATTGGCCGAAC
>JBDLJX010000135.1:0-5265 GCA_039714155.1 Pseudomonadota bacterium
CCGGGGCAACACTGAAAAGGCATTGGCCTGATCCGGATCGGAAGCCAAAGGGCCGGCCACAAAGGGGCCCATGGCCTTGTCCAGCATTTCCTTGCCCAGGCGACGGGTAATAAATTCACTGACGGTTTCGTGCGGGCCACCGCCACGTGGAATAAATGCCTCCATGGCAAGGCGCAACTTGCCCCGCAAACTCCATAACGGAGAGCTCATCATTGGCCCGAGCTTCATGGGCAAGGCAACCAGTCGAGCAGCGTCTACCAGATAACGGTTGGCAGTCATCGTCCGTGGGGTCTTGCTTGATTCAAGCCCCGCATCCTGCATGAAACGACTAACTTCCGGACGGAAATTCAGCACCATGGAAGCGGCCTGTTCGGTCAGGTAACCAGCCTCCCGGTTGCTGCGGATTTTTCCGCCCGGTTGTGAGTCCTGCTCCCATATTTCAACCGATAGTCCTTCCCGTGCAAGCAGATGTGCCACTGCCAGGCCTGAGATGCCACCACCAATCACCAGGACGTCGATATCCTTCATAAGGACGGCCTTTTGAATGGGAGATTACTACCAAAGCGTCGTGCTGAAAGTTCAGCAAGGTGTTCAGGTGTTACCTGTTGCTCACCCAGTTCCACCACATAGGCCTCGGCGCGTTTTCTGATCATGCCGCGCAGAAACGCGGGAATACGCCCCAGCCGCTGTTCTGCCTCGGGCGACCACTGTATGGTAACGTGTTCATTGTTCTGCAACGGTTCAATGACCGGACCACCCCGAGGGGTGTAATGACACCAGGGGTCGGCATCCATCAGGGTCCCGCCCATGGCGACCGGGCGCGCGCGGCAGCCACCGCAGAGTTTCCGGTATTCGCAGGCACCACAACTTCCCTGCAGAACGGGATTTCGCAACTGTTCAAATACCGGTGATTGCTGCCAGAGGGTCGAGAATGATTGCTTGCGGATGTTACCAACGGCATTTGAAATATAGGGGCAGGGCGTGACATCACCTTCAGGTGTAACCCGGCAGTAGTGGGTTCCCGCAATGCAACCGTCACCTTCCTGGCCGCTGATGCGATTTAACTGCGAGTCGGGGGCATGCTGATGCGCGATACGTTTGAAATAAGGCGCGCAACGTGGACGGATAATGAGGTCTGGATACTTTGTCTGCGCCTCGATCAACTGTTCCAGTACCTGCTCGTAGCGTTGTGGCGTGAGATCGGTGACCGACTCTCCGCGCCCGGTACATACCAGGAAAAACACATTGAACACCCTGGCGCCGCTGGTGCGTGCAAACTCGATCATCGCTTGCAGTTCGTCAGCATTCTCGCGGGTTACCGAGAAATGTAGCTGGAAGCTCAGGTCCTGGCGCCGGCATTGCTCAATACCGGCCATGGTTTTTGCCCAGGCCCCGGGCAGCCCCCGGAAACGGTCGTGCTTGTCCGGTTCCAGTGAATCCAGACTGATACCTGCACCCAGCAGGCCGGCCAGTTTCAGTGCGGCGACTCGCCGCGCAGTGAGCATCATGCCATTGGTGCCGACCACCATGGCCAGACCCAGTCCCGCGCCATAACTGACCAGCTCTTCCAGGTCTTTGCGCACCAGAGGTTCACCGCCGGTGAGCACAATCATGGGGCCATCGCCACAACGGGCGGCCTGATCCAGCAGCTGGCAGACCTCTGCCGTGTTCAGTTCAGCGTCGCTGCCATCACGCAGGGTGTCGGCATCCAGATAACAATGGGCACAGGCCAGGTTGCAGCGTCGGGTCAGGTTGATGGCCAGTAGCAGCAGGTCGTTCATGGGGCATGTGGCAAGTTACACGTCACTCGCTACTGGTTCCTGGGATCATTCGGGTCCAGATGAAACACACCGCGTTGCTGCCATTCGGCCTTCACTGCATCGACGGCGATGGAATTCACCTGGTCCATATTGTGGCGTTTTGCCCAGCCCTCGATCTCACTGGCAAGCATGCCGCGCACCATTTCGGGCGCCCTGGCGATGCGTGCCCGGGCATCGGGTTCCCATGGCATGGTAGCCTCGGCCTGTTTTGCACCGGCCTCAAAGGTCTGCATGACCTGATCGATAAAGTCGGCGCTGATCTCGCTGATACCCTGCTGTGCCGCGATGGTTTCGGCGGCCTTGCGCGTCATATCGCGGCAGAAGCCGGCAGGTACACTGTGTATCCTGTTCTCGGCCGCACTGTTCCATGATGCACCGGTTCCGGTTGGCGGGGCGTGCGACTGCAGTGCCTCAGTCGTTGTTCCCATCGCCCGGGCGAACGGGCACTTGCTGGTGGTGGTAGATACTGCCGGTGCTTCCTGCTGCAGGGTTGCTTCCATGGCTTGGCGTGCGACGGCCAGTCCCTGTTCGGCTACTTCGAGAGTGATATCGGCGATGCCATGCTCACGTGCATAGTCCTCAATACGGTTTCTTGAGGAGTCACGCATGAAACCTTCGGGTACGCGCGCAAGACGGGCATATGCTGCAGCGTGCCAGTACGGGGGATTATCGGCCCCGGATACAGGTATTTTCAGGAATGTCGCCACGTGTTCGGGTAATACCGCTTCGGATTTCTCCGTGCGTGCCTTCTTTTGTGCCCGGCTCTGTATATTATGCCTGACTGGTGCATCGGGAATGTTGTCAAGCAAGGCCTGTGCCTCGTCGGACCATGGCATCGGTCCCACCGCAGCAGGTTTACGTTCCAGTTCGCCACGGTCATGTGCCGCAACGATTTCCTCCATGGCCTGTTCGGCATGGCCCGGCATGAGTTCGGCCGTGGCTTTCACCACAATGCTTTCAGTGATGACGGTGTGGCCGCGTTCCTGTGCATAACGCAGAATGGCCATGCGCGCCATGTTGCGGACGAAGAAGGGGACGTTCTCCATACGGGCCTCTGCCTGTGTTGTCCAGGAAGTGCTGGCATCAGCCAACATATCAATCCGGGGCTGGTATTCGCGCTGACTGATCAGCACGTTACAGTCCACATTGTGCAACAGGTGCTCCGTGTTGCCGCCGATGTCCAGTTCAGGATCAGCATGGATGCCGGTTTTGCCGATTATCAGCAGTGAAGGGTTAACCTGGCGTAGATGTTTTTCGATGGCAGCATGGGGTTTGCCATCGAGCAGAATGGTTTCCACCTGGACGTCGTAGTCCGCTGCAATGGACGCCGCTACATCCAGATGACCCTGGTAAATCTTGGCCAGTCCGGAATCGATGATCTCTTCGTGAAGCTTTTCCTGTTCCTGAAAACGGAACACCTTGCCGGCCTCTTCGGAGAGTACTCCGGCGATTCGATTGAAGGCCACGTAGTGATAATAGGGGTCGAATGCCGATACCACCTGGACATTGATATGCCACTGTTGCGCCAGTGCAAGTGCTGTCAACAGCCCGCCATAGGCACGCGTTGAACCGTCGATGGCGACGACGATCGGGCCTTCCTGCAGGCGCCATTGGGGATCCTTGATGACGAGCGTATCGATATTCGTGCGGCGCACTACCCGCTGACAGACGGTTCCTACCCGGCTGCCTTCAATGGCGCCAAGACCCAAAGCCCCCATGACCAGCAGGTCATAGTCACCCTTGTTGGTTTCTTCCGTGAGGGCGCGATAATTTTTCCCCTCCAGCGAGCATCGGTTAAACGTTATGCCGGCGGCTGTACAAGCTGTTTCGGCACGGTCCAGGTATGAATCGGTAATGATGGAGAGCCCGCGGGTGATGAGATCATCGTGAACATCCCGCTGGCGCTCCAGTTCTTCTTCTTCCCGGAACTGTTCGGGAAGACCGCCTTCCATTTGCCGGAAGCGCACGTCATGCATCTTTGCTGCATATACATGGGTCGCGGTAACCCCGGCATCCCATAACCCGGCCAGGGTGGTTGCCTCGACAACACCCCGGTTGGCGTGGTCGGATGAATCCACGGCCAGCAGGATGGATGCATAGCCCGGTAACGGTAAGGGATCATTTTCCTTCAGTCCGGGGGGTGCATTCATGGTTATTTGCCTGTTATGAAGGTGAGGCGCAATGCTGTTTGAAGATCAGGAAGAGGCCAGCAGCGCATTGCATCTCACGCATTACCTGTTAGTGCAACAACCAGTACGTTACCAGCAGGACAACCACCAGTAGATTGACAGTGGCGCCTGCGAGTATGAAAAGATCAAAACCGTTGCACCATTGCCGCCATTGATTGCGTTTTGTCGAAGTTGTTATGGTCGGCTCCATTTACAGCAGTGTTGATGCTTGCCGTGTGCGTCAGCGGTTTTACGCCTATTTGAATTCAAAATTTGCAGCGGCTGTCTTGCCGCCGGCAACCGTTACCTTGGCTTTCTGCTCGCCCAGTTTTCCGTGCCAGGCCTTCACGGTGTAATTACCCGGGGGTATGTTGTCGATGGTGAATGTTCCATCTGCACCCACAACGGCGTAATAGGGGTTCTTGGCCACGTATATGTAGCTGTGCATGAAGTCATGCTGGTCGCACTCCACCTTCATGGTGGTGCCTCTTTTCAGCTTGATCGATTTCTTGATTACACTGCCCTTGTCCGGCTGGCTGATATTGATGACCGTCTTTTTTGCCTTGCCAATGATCTCGTAGGTGTGAATGTTGTGTGAAACCGGGTCGGAATTAAGTACTGATAATTCCTCGCCGTTATGCATGACCTGCAGGAAGGGGTGGAATTCGCAGCCCTTCTGGTCCAGGTCTCCCTTGCCGGCTTCGGCATTGGGGAATGGTTTGCCGGACTTGACCTTGTCCAGGTAGACAACCACGTCAGTCAGTGCGCCATTGCTGACTTTGACAAAGTCAATCATGCGGTCACCGGTGCCGCAGGTATCAGGGTCCTTGGTGATGGCATACGCAATCGGGCCCGGATCCTTGCCGGCGAAGCTCACCTTGCCGGAGATACTGCCGCCATTACTGACTTCCGCTACCTCGTACCCGGCAGCCTGTACCGTCCAGCTGGCAGTCAGGGCAAGCAGCAGGGATATGATCGAAACGGGTGTTTTCATATAATTTCTCCTCAACTCTACGTTAAAAAAATAAATAACGGGGCAGCACCAAAAGACGTTGCTGCTGATTCCTCAGGCAGCCTGATTGACAGGTGGTTCCCCGGTCCTGAAAATTTCTTCCAGTAATTCGATAGCGAAGCGTCGTTCGGCACTGCTTGACAAGCTTTCAAGCAATGTCAATGCGCTGTCCGATGCCAGGTCCGCATCAATGTTCCTGAGTGCCCGCCCCATATCGCGTGCCTGACTGCCATCGCCGGCAAACGCCGCCTGGACAGTGTGCTCA
>JBDLJX010000136.1:0-5255 GCA_039714155.1 Pseudomonadota bacterium
AATCGCCCCGCCATCATCTTCCTGAGTCTGGTGCTGGCACTTGGTGCGGGTGTAGGATCAGCTGCTGTCGCTGAAAGCATGGATAACGCGGTTCGCGGCACCAAGGGACTCATTGCCGTGCTGAATACCGCGCCACTGGCGGTTATTCCATACCTTGCCAACAAGGCAGATACCAGCAAGGATAAAACCCGCAAGCGAGTATTGCTCATATCGGTTGTTGCGGGCTTTGTAATCATTCTCCTGCTGATTCATTTCCTGGTTTCACCGCTTGATGTGCTGTGGTTCAAGGGGGTACGGAAGGTGGATAATATTCTCGGGGAGTGAGGTGTAAAGGGTGAGACGTGAAGTGTGAAACGGCTTTATTTGCCACGGAAACACACGGAAAAAACCAATTTAAACACGTAGGAGCGAATTTATTCGCGATACAAACTGGTGAAATACCTGACACCACATCGCAGCTGAAGCTGCTCCTACACTGGATTTTATACAGGTTTTGTATTCATTCCTTCCGTGTGCTTCCGTGGCTAATCACCACCAACCTCACTGTTTTTAAAGAATTTCTCACATTTCCCGATACTGGTTAATAGTCCCCGCAGCAAGGTATGATGTAGCGTACGAGTAATTCTCAGGGGTATTTCGCTGGCAGCGACCTAATACCCTTAATCATTGATTAATAACGGGTTACACTGTTAGAAGAACATACTGGACGACTGACTATGGAACGCATCAAAGAAGCATTGGACAAGGCCCGACAGGAACGCCAGATCCGCGAGGGCACATCGCCTGCCCCTGTACCTGCGCCGACCGGCAAACCCCGACCTGACAGCCGGGGTATCGAATACGGGCAGACTGAAACCATCACCGTGGATGATGCCGTGCTGCGAGAAAACCGCATTGTGGTCGGCGTCGAACCCGGCCCGTTTACCGAATCCTACAACCTGCTGCGCACCCAGATCCTGCAGCGCTTCAAGGAAAACAACTGGAATGTGCTGGCAGTCACCAGCCCGGGCAGAGGCGAAGGCAAGACCCTGACCGCCATCAACCTCGCCATCAGTATTGCCCGGGAAGTCGATTACACCGTGCTGCTGGTCGATGCCAACCTCAGGCACCCCTGGATGCTGGAACACTTTGGCCTGCCGGAACGCAAGGGACTGAGCGACTACCTGACCAGCAACGTACCCATTGAGGAGTTACTGGTGAAGCCCGGTCGGGTCGATCACCTGGTGCTGCTGCCCGGCGGACAACGTCTGGAGCACTCCGCGGAAATGCTCAGTTCGCCGAAGATGGAACAGCTGGTCGCGGACATGAAATCCCGCTACCACAGCCGCATTATCATATTTGATCTGCCGCCGGTGCTCTCCAGCGCCGACGCCCTCGCCTTCTCGCCGTATGTCGATGCCGCCCTGCTGGTGGTCGAGGAAGGTGTGACGCAGAAGGAAGAACTGCAGAACGCGGTTGACCTGCTCAGCACCACCAATATCGTCGGCACGGTACTGAACAAGGCGGAACCGAAGAAGTCCTGACCAACCCAACGCAATCATGTACGAGTCATTCTACAACCTGCGGGAAAAACCCTTCACGCTGCTGCCGGATCCTGGCTTCCTCTATCTCAGTGACAAGCACCGCATGGCGCTGACGCTGCTCGAGTACGGCCTGATGAACCAGGCGGGTTTTACCGTAATCAGCGGTGATATCGGCACCGGCAAGACCACCCTGATCCGGCACCTGCTCGATAACATGGACCGCGAGCATACCGTTGGCCTGATTTCCAACACCCACCGCGAGTTTGGTGAACTGCTGCAATGGATTCTGCTGGCCTTTAACCTCGACCACTCGGGGATGAACAAGGTCGAAATGTACCAGCGCTTTATTGATTTCATTATTGACGAGTACGCGCACAACCGCCGCACCGTGCTGATTATCGACGAGGCCCAGAACATGGCAGCGGAGACACTGGAGGAACTGCGCATGCTGTCCAACGTCAATGCCGACAAGGACCAGGCGTTGCAGGTCATCCTCGTCGGTCAGCGGGAGCTGCGCGACACCCTGCGCCGACCCGACCTGGTGCAGTTTGCCCAGCGCATCTCGGTCGACTATCACCTGGAGCCACTCTCCGAACCGGAGGTCATCGGTTACATCCGCCATCGTGTTGAAACCGCCGGGGGTAACCCGGAGCTGTTCAACGAAGATGCCAGCCGTGCCATCCACCGTTTCAGTGGCGGCGTGCCGCGACTGATCAACCAGCTTTGCGACAATGCCCTGGTCTACGGCTATGCCGGGCAATTGCAGCAAATTGACAACCAGCTGGTCAATGACGTCGCCTACGAGAAACAGCAGGGTGGTATCTTCCCGGTGTACTCGGAGGCAGAGCCACCGGCTCCCAGGGAAAAGGCGCCTGAACCGGAAACGGTCACGGCACCAGCCGCCGTCGCCACGGTAGTAGAGGAACCTGCTGTTACAGCCATGCCGGTTGTGGAAAGCCTGGCCGATACCGACCTGCCACCGGACACGCCTGCGGCTAAAGAGGTAATCGATGAATACGCCAAATTCAGACCGGCTACCCCGCCCCCGGCTGAACCCAGGATAAGCGCGGCTGTACGCGCACCGGAACTGGTCAAAAAAAAAAGAAAAACAATACACATCGCCATCGCTTCCGTTCGCGCAACCCTGTGTCACTATTTATCAAGACTGTTAGAAAGCTATGGGCTTGAGGTGGTCAGCGCCGGCCCGTTAAACGAGCAATTCCTCGCCAGTCTTGAGTCAATCCCGCACGACGTCCTGCTGATCGACCGCCACGAAGACACCGCTGACAACACAGATCACCTGTCAGACATATTGAAACGCTGGCACACGTCGGTGTTGTTCAATGATTCTGCGCTCACCGAGATCAGTCTGCAGCAGGGTGAACCCGGGTTCGGCCACTCACTGACGCAGCAGCTTACCTCCCTGTCAGACCAGGACACCAACACGCTCACCGCTATCCCGCGGCATGGCACCTGAGCCCAATGATGCGATTGCCATGCCCCCGCAGGGGCGGCTTTAGCCGCGATTGGCGGAATACCCGTTTGCAATGCAATCGCGAATGAATTCGCTCCTACGGTGATATTCACTTGACCAGGCCCGCAATCCTCGTTGTCGGTGGCGCCGGCTATATTGGTTCGCACATGGTGCTCGACCTGCTACGGGCGGACTACCCGGTTGTTACCCTGGACAACCTGTCCAGGGGTCATCGCGAGTTGTTACCCGGCGGTGAATTTATCGAAGGCGACCTCGGCAACACCGTCGACCTGGACCACATATTCAGTGAATATCCGATCGAGGCCGTAATGCATTTCGCCGCCTGGTCGCTGGTGGGCGAGTCGGTCGAAAAACCGCTGGACTATTACCGTAATAATGTTGCCAACACACTGGCCCTGCTGGAGGCCATGCAGCGACATGGTGTTTCCCGTTTCATCTTCTCTTCGACGGCAGCCGTTTATGGCGAGCCGGTGAAAACGCCAATTACCGAGGAGCACCCCTGCGCGCCCACCAACCCTTATGGTGCGACCAAGCTCGCCGTGGAACGCATGCTGCATGACGTCAGCCAGTCGTCCGGGCTGACCTGGAGCTGCCTGCGCTATTTCAATGCGGCCGGGGCCGATGCCGGCGGCAGCATTGGTGAACGCCATCAGCCGGAAACCCACCTGATACCACTGGTGCTGCAGGTTGCAACCGGTGAGCGTGACTCGATAAAGATTTTCGGGGAAGACTACCCGACTCCGGACGGCACCTGCCTGCGCGACTATGTACATGTCTCCGACCTGACACAGGCGCATCTGCTGGCACTGGAGGCCCTGCTTGATGATGGCGGCAACGCCATCTACAACCTCGGCAACAATACGGGTTACTCGGTCAGAGAGGTTATCGATATCGCGCGCGCCGTTACCGGACATGCCATTCCCGCGACACCCGAAGCACGGCGGCCCGGTGACCCGGCGATACTGGTTGCCGATTCCAGCCGTATTCGCAACACACTGGGCTGGGCACCGGGATATGAAAGCCTTGAAGAAATTATCGGCACCGCATGGGACTGGCATCGCAAGGAAGCCGGCCTCGGCTGAGTTCTGGGGATATGTCGTATCGAATACGCTACCTGTCACTCGCCCTGGCAGTTGCCTGGGCAGGTGTGATTTTCATCCTGTCCAGCCAACCCGGCACCTACGTCCCGCTCCTGTTTGCCGGGCAGGACAAGCTGCTGCATGCGCTGGTGTTCAGCGTGCTTGGCTTCCTGGCACTGGGTGCAATGAAACCGGCAGGCCGGGGCTACACATGGATACAGTTCGTGCTCGCCATTGCACTGACAGGCGCCTACGGAGTTCTGGACGAAGTTCACCAGCATTTTGTACCGGGCAGGGTCACGGATATCTATGACGCCCTGGCTGATATTACCGGCGCAATTCTTGGCACAGGGGTATTGTATGTATTGAACCGGTGGCGACATCGCGGCTGAAGCCGCTCCTACGCCGCTCCTACGCCGCTCCTACGCCGCTCCTACGCCGCTCCTACGCGGGAATCCCACCCCCCCCCCGTAGGAGCGAATTTATTCGCGATCATGTTGTATGATCTACCATCAAAGCCACACACAATCCCATAGTGGATAATCCCTTACGGTCCTGACCAAACCCGCGCGCAGAGGATTGGCAACCACATATCTTGCCAGTTCGACAAGATCCTCCTCTTTTCTGACTGCGTGATCATGGTATGCGGGTTGCCAAGCGGCGCCTTTCCTGCGCAGATGTATATTGAGTTTTCTGGATGAACGTCCTTTCAAGGCTTTCAAGACATTTGAAAGAGAGCTCCCAGTCTTGAGCTGCATCAGCCAGTGCAAATGATCGGGCATAACTACCCATGCCAGTGTTTCTGCAGACCCCTGATCTTCCAACCTGCGCAATTCATTGACAAGAATACGTCCTGCCCAGAAATCGGTGAAGATAGGCATCCGTTGGTATGTGACAGTTGTAATCAGGTAGGTTTGATTACATGCTGAATACCGGAATTTTCTTAGTGCCGACTGATTCGGACAATCCTTGTCCATTGCTCCTCCATAAGATAATCGCGGCTAAAAGCCTGTCCCCACGCAGGCGGGGCCGCTCCTACGATAAAATCGAATCCTGACTATCCCGTAGGAGCGAATTTATTCGCGATCATATCTTTCTGATTTAGAGGTAATACCTGCACCGATCGCGGTTGAAACCGCTCCTACGCAGGAATCCCAA
>JBDLJX010000137.1:0-5144 GCA_039714155.1 Pseudomonadota bacterium
GCTATCTGGGGTCGGACCCACGCAACGCTATGAGCAAACAGCATGTTTCCCTCAAAATACTGCCTGAGAATCGGCTTAGCGGCTACTTTTTAGGGGCGAAAATCACGCGCTAGCCGAAGAGCACGCTCCCGCGCACCGTGCACTCCCATCTGGCCATTCTCTAACACATCAATTTTCGCTAAAAAATGCCAGCTCTAAGCGATTAGAACATGGCTATTCTTGAGCAAACCCGCTTGACTTCAACCTGTTGTGTAGGTCCGACCACGTGATCCAATCACCGAGATCGTGTCCGCGCCACTTCGTTTTTGCGGTAAAGTCGAAAATGGGCACAAACAGATCTGCCATTTCCTCCTCACAAGAGTTCCAAACCTCCTGGGCCAACTCCACCCCGCGCAGGTAGCCCTCACACCATTCGTCGACAATGGTGTAGGTAATGCCTTCTACTTCGCGCTCTAGAAAAAGCGGTTCAAATTCTTCCGGGTAGTCCATTAAAGTGTGGACGATACTGTTCATGTGGCGAATCATCAGCGAAAAGATTTCCTGAAATTCTTCCTGACTCTCCCACACCGGCTCAAAATCGCCCCACACCACAAGCAGCCACTGTGACGGAACAGCGCTTATCGGGCCACTGACAAACGCAGTGAACAACCCGTCCAGTTCGGAGATATCCAGTACGCCCTCGTCCTTATCCAGCGTCTCCGCCCCCTCATCGATACGGTCAAGCAAAAATCGATCAAGGCGGTCGAACTCTTCATCGGTTAATGGCGTAACTAAATCTTTCATGCACGATGCGTATTGGCTCTGTTCAGGATTGGCTGCCATCATAAAATGGGGGCAGATCCTGGAAATTTGGACCTGACCCCGTTTACTTAGTCAATCCGTACAGAACAGTGTATCCGGCTTTGTTAACTTAATCATTTCTTGAACATAGCCTCCAACTGGTTACGCAGCGCATCTTCGGCGGTATCAGCCACTGCCGCAGATTCGGAAGAGGCATCCCCGAAAAGTGCATCCAGTTCACTGCGTGACGCGGCCGTTTGATCCGGGGACTCATCAAAGGCATTCGGATTGATCTGGAAATAGCCACAGAAATTGGCGCGTGTCTTGTCAAATACGTTATCGGCAACCGGCTCCCGGCACTGCTGCGGCGCCGCGGGATCGAAAAACCCGCACATCCGGCATACGTGCAACTGTGCCCGGCAATGCGGGCACTCCTCGTGACGTGGCAGCGGCAGGAGCAGATCCGGCAGCGACTCGCCGCATTTCCAGCATGTATATAAATCGGTTTCAGGGCACATTATTCAGGAATATAAGCAGAAATGCGCTCCGACACCAATTGATCATTAATAATAGTTGATCACAGCAGCAATACGATATTTTTCTGCCGGCACGACACGCCACCGGAAATAATACCTGTGATTCTATCGGGACTGTCTCCTGTCAAACATACATTGGCTGCTTGTCAAGCAGCCGCACCCAGCCGCGGGCAATACGGTAGATCAGCCAGAGAGTCAGGGCGAGCAGCAGGCCCAGCCCAACCGGGGCGCCGACCAGGGTCACAACCAGCAGTATGGCAATAATCAGCCACAGTAATGCAAACCAGAAGGTGCGGATTTGCCAGCGATAGTGCGATTCCGCCCAGCTTCCGCGCGCACCACCGCGTTTCAGGTAGTTGATAATGACAGCGATGATCGATGGCACACTCCCGACAAAGCCGCCGATCACGGTTGCGGCCCCGGTAATTCCAAGCACGATAGCAACCGCATGCAGGCCGTAGACGATATGCGCAGCCACCAGGGCCGAGGGCACAGGTTCTTCGCTTTTTGTTTCTTCGTCGGATGACAAGGCAGTTCTCCACGGCTCTCTGGCAGGAGACAAATAGCGCCAGAGCGCATTTAATCTAATAAATGTGCTCTGACACTATTTTTATAGTATGTAGAGTGCTCATTCATCCGCTTCACTAACTGCAATAAAATGATACCTACACTCTCTATTCAAACATTGATGAATTTGCGTATCATCTTCTTCGACATCAAATTCTGTTCTCGCACCACACAGGCCACAAGTCGTTGGCTGATCCCCCAAAACATAGCATTCTAAATCACCATCAACCGTAACCACAGACAGATCCTCTTGTAATGTCTACACAGCGAATTAAAGGAATTAAAGGGGTCAGAAAGGGGTCCAGAAAGGGGTCGGTGACAAGTGAGTTCAGTTCGCATTTACGATTTACCCTTAGTTGCCACTGCAGCCTTCTATCCCTCGTAAAAACCCGCTGAATATAAACGCGGTTCGAGTTGGACATGATCAGTGATCCTACCCTTCAGGCTGAAGAGCGCAGCTGCATTCGCAAAGTCAAAAAGCCTATAGAGGGCATAGTGTTCAATATTGGTCTCAGAGAATAGAAGCTCGTTCTGAGTAATGAGAAATGGTTGGTACATACCCGAATTCGTTGTCTTTACTTCGATGAATAACTCTTCATCGGTCTTTCCCTCGAACGACCGAATATCATAACCAGCGCCATCACCTTTATCTTTACTTGTCCACTCAATATCTTCAACCAGATCTTCGCGTCCAAGCAATGCGAGACGGGCTTTCTCGACTGCCAAAACAAATTCTTCACCGCGTTGTCCCAAAGCATGATTCCTCGCCTCTTTTTCTGCGTAGTTAATATGCCTTGGCCTGAACTCACGTTTTTCCATAACCCTATGTTTCACCTTCATCTCAGGCGGGCTTACGAAAAGTGAATGCAGGTCTGGCATAGACGACTGCTCTGGTAGCCGCGTGGATAATGTCTCTTCGACGGCCTGAATATCCTTACCCGATTGTTCCAGACGAGACATTACCACCTGTTCCAATAACGACTGATAATTCCAGGCAGGCTTATAGCCCCTGATATAAACGTGATCTGCCTTAATAAGGATAGCGCTAATATTTTGATGCTTATATTCGATAGACCCATCAGAACGATTTTGTAGTTTTTGCTTTAATAGCTGTCGATGCTCGGTCTTACTATAAGTGTCACCGCGACATTCCGCGTACAGCATCGCAAGGTAATCTGCCACAATTGCCTCACACTCAATTCGGCTCCATTGCTGCGACATGATTACGCTTCACCTGAAAATATTGTCACCTTGATAATACCGTGTTTACGCTACTGTAAGTCAATTTCTAAAATTGTCGTGAACTCCGGATATTGCACCAGTAAAAGGCGCTTAGAGTGAATGCGATCGTTCCCTCACTCCAGTATCTTGTGGTTCGATTCCCTGTTCTCACCACCCTCAGGGGCTAGACAGTTCGAATCGAACAGTTTTCTGGCATGCTCCGCTAGCTGCTCATGTTGTGCCCTAGGATCCATTTCCTGCTGCCTTGACGATAGAGAGACAACATTACTGGGTAGACTTGTTCTCCCGGGTGTTGATGCTCCTTGTGGTCTGGTCATATCGTGGCGGCGGCGCCGCTCCTACAATGCAAATTCAAACACATCGTGGATGCGATCCGCTCCTACAGAGAGTGTCAGCGAGTATACCTCTGTTTTCTCATTTCGAAAGCGTTTGTCAAAACCAACCGCTGCCAGTATCCTGCCTCGCCATGCTGGCACGCGCCTACCGCTGGTTTGACCGCACGATACTGGAACTCGGACGCGAGTTCCGCCTCTCCTACCTGCCGCCCTTGATGGTCTACGTCGCCTATGGCGTTTCGGGCCTGACCGCCATCGTCGGCACCTTTTTTGTCAAGGACTACCTCGGGCTCTCGGCGGAGTTTCTCGCCGCCCTGGGGTTCTGGGCGGGCATCCCGTGGGCGCTGAAGATGCCGCTCGGCCACCTGGTCGATCTGATCTGGCGGCACAAGGCCGGACTGGTCTATCTGGGGGCCTGCCTGACCGCGACCAGCCTGTTAATCATGGTCGGCCTGCTCGGCCACCCGGACGCCATGGGCGGGATCATGCCGGTCGAGGCATGGTTCGTGCTGAGCACGCTGCTGGCACCGGTCGGATTCGTGGTCCAGGACGTGGTGGCCGACGCGATGACCGTGGAGGCGGTGCCGGTGATGGACAGGGACGGGCAGCCCTTCCCCGCCGACACCCGGCGTCTGATGCACACGACCATGCAGACACTGGGGCGCGTCGCGATCATCGGCGGCACCGTGTTCGTCGCCCTGCTCAACGTCTTTATGTTCGCGGGGGTCGAGACCCTGGGTGAACAGGAGAAGCTGCAGATCTACATCCGGATCTACGAGCTGGCGCTGGTCATTCCCGTGGTCTCGGTGGCCGGCGTGCTGCTCAGCGGGACCCTCAAGCGTCGCGAACTCCGGCGGCTGCGCGGTCATGGCATCGATGCGGCAACGGCCGCGGAGATGGTGCACGGCCAGGTCGAACGCACGCCGCCCAACTGGTGGATCCTGGGCGGCAGCCTGGTGTTCGTGGTCTTCACGATTACCATGGGCCTGGGTGAGGTGCCCTTCAACCAGGAGATCATCTTCGCGGGTTCGCTGCTCATTGTGCTGTTTCTCATCAGCCGCCTGGTGAAGGTGCTCGAACCCGCGGCCCGCAACGTGTTGCTGGGCACGGCCATCATCATCTTCGTCTACCGCGCCATGCCCACGCCCGGTGCGGGCCAGACCTGGTGGATGATCGACGAGCTCGGGTTCGACCAGCAGTTCCTGTCCGTGCTGTCCCTGATCAGCAGCGGACTGGCGCTGTTCGGCATGTTCATCTTCCGCCGCTTCATGGCGGAGAAGTCCATCGCCTACATCGTCGTGTTCCTCACGCTCATCAGCACCCTGCTGACCTTCCCGATCATCGGCATGTACTACGGTATGCACACATGGACGGCGGCACACACGGGCGGCATTGTCGATGCGCACTTCATCGCGCTGGTGGACACGGCGATCGAGTCGCCGCTCGGCCAGGTGGCCATGATCCCCATGCTCGCCTGGATCGCCAACTCGGCCCCTGCCCGGCTCAAGGC
Source organism: Pseudomonadota bacterium (assembly GCA_039714155.1). Lineage (GTDB taxonomy): Bacteria > Pseudomonadota > Gammaproteobacteria > UBA9214 > UBA9214 > SZUA-186. The sequence goes on from JBDLJX010000137.1 coordinate 4,971, forward strand.
GACCTTCTTCGCGGTCATGGCCTCGTTCACCAATCTGGCACTCTCGGCGAGCACACTGGGCACCAAGTACGTCAACCAGTTCTATACCGTCACCCGCGAGGTCACGGACCGGGATACCGCCGCGGTTACCTTACCGGCCGATTACTCGGAACTCGGCTGGCTGATGATCACGGT
>JBDLJX010000138.1:0-5078 GCA_039714155.1 Pseudomonadota bacterium
CACCTTGCCATCCTCGCCAATCACCACAATGGCACGTGCAGTCACACCGGCCAGTGGCCCGTCGGTTATCAATACGCCATAGTCCCTGGCAAACGCACGCGTACGCATCATGGACAGGGGTGCGATATTCTCGAGGCTCTCGGCACTGCAAAAGCGCCCCTGTGCGAACGGTAAATCAGCGGAGACCACCAGTACCGCGACATCATCACGACCCGTACTCTTCTTGTTAAACATCTTCGCGGAGGCGGCACAGGTAGGCGTATCAAGACTGGGCACAATGTTCAGCAGGATCTTCCTGCCACTGTAATCGGCCAGGTGGACATCGTTCAGCTTCCCGTCAACCAGGTGAAAGTCCGGTGCGGCACTGCCGACAGCCGGCAGCTCGCCATTGGTGTTAAAGGTGTTGCCCTGCAATGTCACTGTCGCCATGATTTACCCCCGTTCACAGTTATTGAATTGCGGCCATCAGGCCATCTTTGGCTTGACCGGACAACCCGCCGCAGTCTGCGCCTGTATGATCCTCTCCAGATGACTGGCATAGGTGGTGATATCTTCATCCGAGCGTGTCTCCGTGGCACACACCAGCAAGGTGTCGGCCAGTTCCGGATAGTCCTGTGCCAGTGCATAGCCCGGCAGGATATTGTGCGCATGCAAGGGTCGCACCACGTTATCCAGCGGCAATGAGAAACGCAGCGCCGTCTCATGAAAATACGGCCGGTTAAAGACCGGCTCGACACATTCACTCACCGTCAGGGCCTCAACCAGCTTGCGGGTATTGGCATAACAGGCCTGCGCAACGCGCCTGAGACCCTCGGCCCCCAGCAGTGACATGTGAATCGTTGCGGCCGTCACCAGCAGCCCCTGATTGGTACAGATGTTCGAAGTCGCCTTGGAACGACGGATGTGCTGTTCGCGCGCCTGCAATGTCAGGGTATAGCCAACCCGTTCATCGCGATCAATGGTCCGGCCGACGATGCGCCCCGGCATCTGCCGGACAAAGGCCTGCTTGCAGCACATATAACCAAAATACGGACCGCCACCCATCATGGGCACGCCCAGCGGCTGACCTTCACCACAGGCAATATCGGCACCTTCGCTACCCCAGGCGCCCGGCGGTTTCAGCAGTGCCATGGAAACCGGGTTGGCCACCCCGATCACCAGTGCCCCCTGCGCATGTGCCCAGTCCGTGAGCATGTCGACATCTTCGAGAATACCGAAGAAGTTGGGATGCTGGATAACCAGCGCTGCGATGTCCTCACCTTCATGCTGCATGAGGGCATCCGCCAGCGTGTTGCCGCCTTCCGGAGAGTACGGCACCGCAACCAGTTCGATCTGCTGGTTTTTTACAATGGTGTGCGTTGTCTGACGATAGCGCGGGTCTACCGTGGTCGGTACCAGGATACGGCGTGACTTCGATTTACGGTTCGCACGCACTGCCATCAATACGGCTTCTGCCAGTCCGGATGCGCCGTCATACAAGGACGCATTGGATACATCCAGCCCTGTCAGTTCCGTCATCATGGTCTGGTATTCGTAGATCAGCTGCAGTGTGCCCTGGCTGGCCTCTGCCTGGTACGGGGTGTAGGCGCTGTAGAACTCACCGCGGGTCGTGATTTCCCAGACTGCTGCCGGGATGTGGTGATCATAGGAACCGGCGCCCATGAAACACAGCGGACGGCCATCCGCCTCTGCGCGCTGCATCATCAGGCGTGCAATGTCCTGCTCGATCAACCCCTCCGGCACACCGGACAGGTTACCCATGCGCAGACTGGCGGGTATTTCATCAAACAGTTCTTCAATATCCCGGCTGCCGATAGCAGCCAGCATTTCGCGGACATCCGCTTCCGAGTGGGGAATAAATGGCATGGCAGTCGATTATTTCCGGTAAAAAAGCTTATACGGTTTTAATGGTCTTCCGAGGCGAGAAAGGCCTCATAGGCATCGGCGTCCATTAATGCCCCCAGCTCCCCGGCATCGGAGGGTTCCAGACGAAAGATCCATCCCTCGCCATAGGCATCGTTGTTAACTGTCTCCGGGCTGTCCGCCAGGTCCTCGTTGACCTCGACAATCTCGCCGCCAAGCGGCGCATACACATCGGAGGCCGCCTTGACGGATTCCACCACGGCGCAGGCCTCTTCTGCCGTGACCGTCTGGCCCACTTCCGGCACTTCAATAAAAACCATGTCACCCAACTGGTCCTGGGCAGTGTCCGAAATACCAACCGTTACCGAGCCGTCATCATTGGTCCGTGCCCATTCATGGGATTTCGCATATTTCAGCTCAACAGGTATGTTGCTCATGATTTCCTCACTTGATCAGTCGTTATGATTGCGTCGTTCAAAGTTCTATCTGCACTTCACCGTTACGAACAAATGGTGGCTTGACCACACGCGCCGTCAGCAGCTTGCCACGGATATCAACCTGGCAGGTGTCACCGGTCGCTTTCGGGACACGTGCAAAGGCGATGGCACGCTGCAGGGTGGGTGAAAAACTGCCACTGGTGATCTCGCCTTCCCCCGCACCTTCCGCAACCACCTTCTGGTGATTGCGCAACACACCCTTGCCTTCCAGCAACAGTCCGACCAGTTTCTGTGTCGTCCCTTCCCTGCGCTGCTGTTCCAGTGCTGCACGCCCGATAAAATCACGCCCGGCCGGCTCCCATGCAACAGTCCAGCCCAGTGCCGTTTCCAGGGGACTGGTTGACTCATCCATGTCGGAGCCATACAGGTTCATGCCTGCCTCAAGGCGCAGGGTGTCACGTGCACCCAGACCGGTTGGCCTGACCCCGACAGCGCGCAATTTCTGCCAGAAAGTTCTGGCCTCCGCAGCCGGCAAGACAATTTCAAATCCGTCTTCCCCGGTATAGCCGGTACGTGCGATAAACCAGTCTCCGTCAAATGCACCAAAAAACGGCTTTAACTCACTGGCCGCTGCGCGGGCGGAATCACTCAGCAGTGGCAGGGTTTTATCGCGCGCGTTCGGGCCCTGCACGGCAATCATGGCCAGTTCCGGGCGTTCGTTTACTGCGACACCAAAGGCCGCCGCCTGCTGCTCCAGCCAGGCAATATCCTTGTCATGCGTCCCCGCATTCACCACCATGCGGAAAAAATGGTCCTGCAGGAAATACACGATCAGGTCGTCAATAACACCGCCGGACTCATTCAGCATGCAGCTGTACAGGGCCTTGCCGCTGTCCTTCAGCCGGTCGACGTTGTTCGCCAGCAGGTAGCGCAGGAATTCACGAGTACGATCACCCGTCAGGTCGACCACCGTCATGTGCGAGACATCAAACATGCCCGCATCATTACGTACCTGGTTATGTTCTTCTATCTGCGAACCGTAGTTAATCGGCATGTCCCAGCCGGCAAAATCCACCAGTTTGCCACCGTCAGCCACGTGCTCGTCGTACAGGGGGGTTTTGTTGGCCATATATTTTTCCAATCTCGTGTGTTCTGACGATTGCGTGTTTTTTTATCCCATAAAAAAGGGCGACGGCAGCCTGCGCCAACCGTCGCCCCTCTGTCCGTAAACCTGAGAGATTGGGCATGAACCGGTCCGGTACAGGCCTATCCCCTTCGGTGGGCCGCGATGCGACCACTCTCCAGAGTCAACTGCCGCCACGGTCCTTTTGCCTGAGCGTTTCCGAGCGTGTTGCGCCTTCGGCGATTCCCGACAGGGAATTCTCTCCCGCAGCAGTGTTATGCTGAGGCGCGAATATACTCCGGCACGCAGCCGAGTTCCATATTCCAGTCTGGTTATCCGGCCTCCCGCACGGCCGACAGGACCCGTCCTGACACCGACGGGCAACAGCAACCGGGCATAAGACGAATCAGATCAACCAGATGAAGAAACTTCCTCAGAAATTTTTGCCATTGCAGGCAAATCCCCGTCCAGCCCCATGGCATGCCGCATAAACACCTGCCGCAGCATACCGGAGTTGTTGACCAGCGACAGGCCAAAATTGCGCAGCTGGCTTAGCGGTAACTGCGTATTACTGAATGTCCGGTTGAGGGCATCCATGGCCGACATCATCAGCAGGTTATCGCCCCGGCGCCAGCGCTCGTACCGGCGCAGCACCCGTAAGATACCCGGGTCCCTGCCGCCCTGCCTTGCCGCGACGATCACTTCAGTCAATGTGGCGGCATCCAGCAAACCGAGGTTCACACCCTGCCCGGCCAGCGGGTGAATCGCATGTGCAGCATCACCGATCAGTGCGGCACGTTCTATCACATAATGTGCGGCATGCATGCGTTGCAGCGGCCAGCTTTCGCGTTCGCCCGAATCCAGGATCGTGCCCAGCCGTCCTGCAAAGGCCGTGGCGAGTTCCTCGTGAAATACAGGCCGGTCGAGGTTCATTATCCGCTCTGCCTCTGCCGTTGGCAGTGTCCAGACAATCGAGCTCCAGCCATCCTGCATGGGAAGAAACGCCAGTGGCCCGCCCGGCAGAAAGCGCTGCCAGGCAGTGTCACGATGCGGTTCTGATGTTTTTACCCGCGCGACAACGCTGCTTTGATGATAATCATGACGACGCGTTCTGATACCCAGTGCCTCACGCACCGGTGAACGCACACCATCTGCTGCAATCACCAGTGACGCCGTCAGGCGCTGCCCATCCTCCAGTGTCACTGAAACAGCTTCATCCAGTATCTCAACTGCCTGAAAACGGGCCGGGCAAAACCGGGAGATATTATTCTCTGCTGCCACCTGCTCCAGCAGGGCTGTTTCGATAAAGCGCGGTTCGATGATGTAACCGAGGTACGGCTCACCCAGTTCCGCACAGTCAAAATGCGTGACACCCTCGCCCCCGGCATCCCGGACTTCCATATCGCTGAATGCAAACACACCCTGCTCTGCAATCGACTCCCATACACCCAGCGACCGGAATATCCTTTCAGAGGCACGCGTGATCGCAAACACCCGTGGATCAGGTTTTTGCTGCTCCACAGGTACCGGCTGTCGCGCTTCAACTACCGCAACGCGCATACCGGCCTTGCCGAGAGCACAGGCCGCCGTCGCACCGACAATGCCTCCACCGATAATAATGACGTCAAACCGGTTCATGGTTTCCTGTGCAGCCG
>JBDLJX010000139.1:0-4968 GCA_039714155.1 Pseudomonadota bacterium
CAGCTGTTTTCCAGCCTTATTAAAGAGCGGGCATTCTACGTGAGGGCTGGAAGAGATGCAATAATGGCGATATCTCTATAACCCCCTCTCCCTCCGGGAGAGGGTTGGGGAGAGGGGATACGATAAGGCAACCACCTGATTTATCCCCTCATCCTGTCCTTCTCCCGCAGGGAGAAGGGACGCTCTGCTTGCAGCATAGTATTGATATTCACGCCCGGCGTGCACCACAAAAAAACACACCTTGTTGATAAATCTAATTATTTAAGCATGCGCTGACGGCGCACCTCGAACAGCACCACCCCTGCCGCCACGGACACATTCAGACTCTCGACCTGCCCGGCCATGGGTATGGCCAGCAGGTGGTCGCAATGCTCCCGGGTCAGGCGCCGCAGACCCTTGCCTTCGCTGCCCAGCACCACCGCGATCGGCCCCTGCAGATCGCTGGCATAGAGCCCCTGCCCGGCCGCATCACTGGTCCCGTAGATCCAGATGCCCGCATCACGCAGCTGGCGCAGGGTACGTGCAAGGTTGGTGACCGTGAAGATCGGTACCGACTCCACTGCACCACTGGCGACCTTGTGTACGACCGGTGTAATACCCACGGCACGATCGCGCGGCATGAGCACCGCATGAACACCGGCAGCGTCTGCCGTCCGCAGACAGGCGCCCAGGTTATGCGGGTCCTGTACCCCGTCCAGGATCAGCAGAAATGCCGGCTCGCTTAATGCCGCCAGAAATTCCGGCAACTGCTTCTCGCTCATGCCGCCTGCGGTCTCACGCAGCACTGCAAGTATGCCCTGATGGCGGCCACCGGGAACCTGCCGGTCCAGCTCCCCGCGGGATACCCTCTGGATGGAGATACCGGCAGCGACCGCCTGCTCCAGCAACGGCGCCAGTTGCCGGTCAGCGGCAACATCAGCTGCCATGAGTTTTTTTATGCTGGCGGGACGACTTGCAAGCAGTGCGGCAACGGCATGCAGTCCGTAGACCTGTCCGGCTGATTTCATGGCATCAGTGTCCGCGTGGTATCACTTGCAGCAGACAATCATCGGGATTTTCTCCGCAACGCCGTTTTCTTGCGCCGTCCCTTGCGCTGCTTCTTGTCCCGTTTCTTGCCCTGCTTCCTGCCAGTCCTGTTCACCTGCTTGTCACTCAGTTCGAAGTCAATCTTGCGATCATCAAGATTCACTTGCACAACCTTGACCTGGACCGGATCACCCAGGCGGAAGATCTTGTTGGTACGCTCGCCCATCAGCCAGTGACGTGTCGGATCAAAGTGGTAGTAGTCATTCCCGAGCGCAGTAACATGCACCAGGCCCTCGACATAAATATCCTGCAATTCAACAAAAATCCCGAAAGACGTCGTGCTCGTGATAATCCCCGCGTAGGTCTCACCAATCTTGTCCAGCATGAATTCACACTTCAGCCAGTCGATGGCATCGCGCGTGGCATCATCCGCACGCCGCTCGGTGGCCGAGCAATGCTCACCGAACTCGTGCATGACATCCACAGCATAGTGGAAGCTTTTCGGTTTTTTCCCGGCCAGCACATGGCGAATGGCGCGGTGCACCAGCAGGTCCGGGTAACGCCGGATCGGCGAGGTAAAATGGGTGTAGTTTTCGTGCGCCAGTCCGAAATGACCGATGTTGTCCGGACTGTATTCGGCGCGCGGCATGGAACGCAGCAGCACCGTGTTGATGAGGTGCTCGTCCGGCCGCCCCTGCGCCATTTTCAGCACAGCTGAATAGTCGCGCGCGGCAGGCTTGCGGCCACCGCGCAGCCCCAGTCCCAGCTCATTCAGGAATTCCTGCAGATCGGTGACCTTGTCTCCTGCAGGCGTGGCATGTACGCGGTACAGTGCCGGCATCTTGTGACGCTGCAGGTACCGTGCAGCAGCGACATTGGCCGCCACCATGCATTCCTCAATCACCTTGTGCGCATCATTGCGTACCAGCGGCACAATCTTCTCTATTTTGCGCTCTGCACCGAACACGATGCGGGTTTCCGTGGTTTCAAAATCAATAGCGCCGCGCTTGCTGCGTCCCCTGCGCAGGGCCTTGTAGAGGCGATACAGCTCATCAAGATGCGGCGCCAGTGCCTTGCGGCGTTTGCGCGCCTGCTTGTCGTGATCGACCATGATCGCGGCGGCTTCCCCGTAAGTGAGCCGGGCATGCGAGCGCATCAGGCCGTTGAGGAAGCGCGAACGTATCATGCGCCCTTCCTTGTTGAAGATCATTTCACAGCCCATGCACAGGCGATCCACTTCAGGATTCAGCGAGCACAGGCCGTTGGACAACACTTCCGGCAGCATGGGTATCACCCGTTCCGGAAAATAGACGGAATTACCCCGTTCAAGGGCTTCTGTATCGAGTGCGGTCTCCGGGCGCACGTAATGCGAGACATCCGCAATCGCCACCAGCAGACGCCAGCCACCCGCTGTTGCCTCGCAGTAAACAGCATCATCAAAGTCACGCGCATCGGCACCATCGATGGTCACCAGCGGCAGGTCACGCAGGTCTTCACGACCACGTTTGGCCCTGGACGGTACGTCCTTGCCAAACACAGCGCTCTCTTTCTGCACGGCAGCCGGCCACGCCTCGGGGACTTCATGGCTGCGTATGGCAATGTCGATTTCCATACCCGGCGCCATGTGATCACCCAGCACTTCGATAACGCGACCCACAGGCGGTGAGCGCTTTGCCGGTTGCTGGATGATTTCAACAGACACGATCTGCCCATGGCTCGCGTCATTGGATTCCCCGGCAGGCACGGCAATGTCATTCGGCAAGCGCTTGTTGTCCGGGGTCACGAACTGCACCCCGTTCTCGCTGTAGAACCGCCCGACCACGGTGTGGGTGTTGCGCTTCAGGACCTCGACCACATCGCCCTCGCGCCGCCCGCGCCGGTCCATGCCGGTTATCCTTACCAGCACCCGGTCACCGTGAAACAGTGCGCGCATCTGCCGGGCCGACAGGAATACATCATCACCCTCGTCGTCCGTGACCAGGAAACCGAAACCGTCCTGATGGCCGATCACCCGGCCCTGCACCAGGTCAAACCGGTCGGCCAGGGCATAACAATCACGGCGGTTACGCACCAGCTGACCGTCCCTGACCATGGCATTCAGGCGTCGCCGCAGCGCTTCAACAGCCTGCTCGTCATGAATGTCCAGCAACGTTTCAAGATCATTGCGGTTAACGGGGCGATCCGCCTCGGTGATAACCTCAAGAATCAGCTCACGACTGGCAATGGGTTGCTCATAGCGTGCAGATTCGCGCCGTGCGTGCGGGTCACGCCGTCGGGATGATTTGGTTCTTTTTTTCTTTTTTCTTTGCATACGATGGTAGTTGGCAGGTCAACTAAAGTTATTTACAGCCCGCTAGTGTGCGGTCAGCCGGGGTAAATTGACAAGACATATATCAGGCGGTAGAGTTCGCGGCTCCCGGAACCGGCATCAGCCGCTCCGTCAGCCACGCCGAGGTGGTGAAATTGGTAGACACGCTAGCTTCAGGTGCTAGTGGGGGTAACCCCGTGGAGGTTCAAGTCCTCTCCTCGGCACCATTAAATCAATAAGTTACAGCACCCCTACTTTTCCACAAACTGCCTCGATATACCCTACACATCTGGTACACATTTGCGGATCACTGCGTTGGGTACATACTGTGTACAGGCAAAATCGTCACCCTCTTTGCTTTTCGTGCATTTTGGCACCTTGCCTGGACTTCATTCGATCGAAATTGGTATAAACATTTACTGATATATGGGAGTCAGGGAGGAAGGAAATGTTCATCATTCAGGCACTGAAATGGATTCTGATCTCAGTAGCAGTCGTGCTCATAGCGGGCACTCTTTACCTGAGTTTTGCTGACCTGAACTGGATCAAGCCACGAATTGAATCGGCCGTAGCCGAAGCGACGGGCCGCAAGCTGAAGATGAACGGCAATTTCGATATCAATATCCTGCCCACCTCATCCATCACCCTCGAAAATATCACCTTTTCCAATACAGAGTGGGGCTCGAAACCCGTGATGGCCGAAATCGGCCATTTCTCAACCGAAGTCGATCTTTGGTCGCTGGTGTCCGGGCCCGTGCGGATACAGAATTTCCGCTTGCGTGACGTCGATGTGTTGCTGGAGACAAACGAGCAGGAAAAAGGCAACTGGGCATTGGGTGGAGAGGCCACCACAGAACCGGAGCAGACCAGGGAATCCAGCAGTGGGAGTTCTGCCAGTGCCGGGCTGCCGGTTATCATCGAATTCGCGGAAGTCCGTAACGTCAATATAACGTACCGGAACCCGGAGGCCGAACCCCTGATTGCATCGCTCGCGTCACTCGACATCACTACCGACGATGCAAAATACACTATCATCGATGCCAGCGGGCAGGTAAAAGATCAACCACTAAAACTGGCCGCCAGACTTGGCCCCGAGCAGGCCCTGGTATCGGGATCAGATATCAACGTTGCTCTGGCACCGGCTTACGGCAAGTACAGCCTCAAGGCCGATGGAACTCTGGCAGTGGCAGCAGAAGACTACCTGTTAAAAGGGTGGACCATCCAGTTTGTAGACTCCAAAATAAATCTTGACGGAAGCGTTGGACAGGGTCCGGATGCAGGCATTGAACTCTCCCTCAAGGCTGCCGGCCCCAGCCTGGCATCCCTCGAACCCGGATTACCGACCATTCCATTCAAAGCCGCGCTGATCGCCAGGCTGACAACCGGACACCTGGCGCTGGATTCCATTGATGCCACATTTGGCGAGAGTGACCTCTCCGGTGCGCTCGAGGCAAACCTCGGAGATAAAACTTCCCTCGGCGGGCAACTGCAATCAAAGCGGCTGGACCTGACGCCGTTCGCTGCCGGTGAAGGGGAAGCTAAAGAGAAACCGGCCCCGGAAAGCGACAAGGACAAGTCGAAGAGCAAGTTAGTATTTGTCGACGAACCGCTTCCATTGGAAATACTGAATAAAG
>JBDLJX010000140.1:0-4951 GCA_039714155.1 Pseudomonadota bacterium
CTCAAGAATACCGAGGCTATCAAGGGGTGGCTGAGCAAGATCCTGGCGAATTGCTGGTATGACCACTTGCGACGCACCCGCGAAACAGTAGATCTGGATAATCTGCCTTACGAGGAAACAGCCTCATCCGGAGACGAACATGAACAACAGGACATTGTCAGCCGGGTACGCGCCATGATTGCCGAACTGCCCGTAGGACAGCGACAGGTGATTACCCTGGTGGATCTGGCCGGTTTTTCCTATGTGGAAATTTCGCATATTCTGGATATCCCGGTTGGCACGGTGATGAGCCGGATCAGCCGGGCAAGAAAAGCGTTAAGAGTGAAACTGGCTGACTATGACCCGCGACACGATATTCTTCGCGCGAAGATCAGGAGGATCAAATGAGTATGCATGACAAATACTCCGACGAAAAACTGCAGCTCTTCGTCGATGATGAAATGAACAGCAGCGATCGTGCCGAGTTTATGGAAGCCGTCAGTAATGACGACGACCTGTCCAACAGGGTCTGTGAGCTTATGCAGCTGAAAGATGCCCTGCGGCTCGCCTACAGTGAACCACCGGAATCCGCTCATGATGCATCACACCAGGGCAGTGTTTTCCAAACCCGCAGCTGGCTGAATGCTGCCGCTGCCGTGTTATTACTGGCTATCGGGACACTGGGTGGGTGGACACTGTATCCGCAGTTTGGCACTTCGAACGAAGCCATCAACATGGCAGCAGTTCAACAGCCGCAGGGTGAAAATATTATCCTGCATATCAGCAAATCGGACCCCGAGCAGTTTACTGCGGCACTGGACTATGCAGAGAAATTCCTGGCAGAACACGAAGCACAGGGCCACCAGGTAGACGTTGTTGCACATGCCGGCGGGCTCAACATGATGCGCGCCGATGTTTCACCCATCAAGGAGCAGATTGTCGCCATGATGGACAAGTACGACAACCTGCACTTCATCGCCTGCGCCGGTGCCATCAAGATGTATAAGCAGAAGAATGGCGTTGCCCCCGTTATCATCCAGGGTGTGGGCACCGATGATACTGCCTTCGACCACATCGTCGGCCGCCTGCAAGCCGGTGGCTGGAAGTATTTGAAGGTTGAATCCATTTAGATCCGGACACGACAGGAACAACACCCTGGTAATCCCAGGCGGGCATCTCATACTGACATCCGTCACGATTCAGTCAGAATCATGAGGAAAACCCATACCCCGGATTTGCCCGCCCTGGCGGAATAACCATCAACTCCTGCAGGCATAGGGATTTTCCCTATATAAAATCACAAGAACCCCTATTCTTGGAATCATGTCTACCCATTAGGCTATTCCTGTCACAGAAGTAATGGCCGGTCTTTATAAGAAACAGGTAGCGAAAGACTACTGACGTCCATTGCACGTGTATAACAAGAAAGGTTTTAACCTGAGGACACCGGGTTTTCCCTGTGAAAACCCGATGTCAATTTCCTGAACCAAGCCGGCAAGCGGGGCCCGGCTCCTGATCAAGAAACCATCCCGTTTATTACATTCCAGATAATTACATTCTACAAATGAGGTGGAAATAATGAAACGAAACATACGCAGTCTGTCCACGTGTGTTGCGCTCGCCCTGTCGCTCGGCAGCACGATCGCGACAGCAGGACCGGCAAAAACAATTACACTCATGCAGTTCTCGGACCTGCATGGCAAGATGGTTCCTCACCAGGAGATATTCCAGGGCGATCGGGCCCAGAATTACAGCGGCGGTCTGACCAAGATGGCGACCGCGATCGGCCAGGTTCGAGCAGATGATCCTGATGCCCTGCTGTTGATGGTGGGTGATACCACGCACGGTTCAGCCGAAACACTGTTCACCATGGGTGAGTCTGTAATGGCTGGCCTCAACACACTGGATATCGATGCGTTCACCCCGGGCAACTGGGACTTCGGCCATGGACCGCGTGCCTTCCGTAACCGCTTTGCAGGTGGTGCTCCTGGCACTGGCAACCTTTTGCCCCTGCCGCCGAACAACCGCACGACGCTGACGGGGTTCCCCGGTAAAACCTGTCCAGGCGCACCGGGTAATGGACCGGGATCGGGGCGCTTCACCTGTAACGTGACTGCGGCCACTTTCGATACCGTGGCCATCAACCTGTACAACTATAACGAGGCAGCTGGCGTCATGGGCGGGCGTGTACTGCCGCCGTACAAGATGCTGGAGAGCAATGGCGTCAAGGTTGCCGTGATCGGTATTACCACCGACGTGGTCCCGCAGCAGGCGGCCACCTTCAACATTGGCTTCCGTTTCACCATGGGCCATAACGAGCTGCCGGGGATCATCGCCGATGCCAAGGCTGCAGGCGCAGAGGTTATCGTGGTGCAGTCGGAGCTGGGGCTGTCCAAGAACCTGCAGATCGTCAAGGAGATCCCGGGCGTCGACGTGATGTTCAGTGGTCATACGCATGAGCGCACCCACGAGGCCCTCCTCGTCAAGCACAAGGGCAACGAGACCATCGTTACTGAAGCCGGTGAAGATACCCACCTCGGTCGTCTGGAACTGACCGTCCAAGACGGTGAAGTTAAAGGTTTCGACTGGGAACTGATCGAGCTGGATGATGCCATGCCGGAAGACTCCGCAATGGTGGCGCTTGTCGACCCCGCCCGTGCCAATTTCCTCGATGGCACCTGCCACACCTTCGGTCCGGGTGGTTTCAGCTACGGTCAGGGTCACACCCTGTGCGACAGTGTCGACACCGTGGTCGGCAAGACGATGGTCAACCTGGAACGCCGTGACGTACTGGAAGATGTTTCCAACAACTTCATGGTCGATGCCTTTGTGGCTGCCGGCCGCCAGGCTGATCCCAGCCTCAACGCAGATAACTCCGCGTCTACCACTAACGGCTTCCGTTATGACAATGTCATCCTGGGTCAAGGCGAAATCATCGGTGACGGTCCGGCAACAGCCTCTGGCGATATCTCCATCGGCGACCTCTATGCCTACTATCCGATTGGTGCGGCACTGGCACTGGCCAGCTATTCCGGTGGACGCCTGTTCGACCACTGGGAAGGTATCCTGAGCCACGTGTTCGATCGCAACCCCTACCGCCAGCGCGGTGGCTGGAATCTCGGCTTCACCGAGAATCTGAAGTTCGACATCGACCTGGTGGACCTACCGTTGTCGATCAGCTATCCCGGTCGTATCACGGGCCTGACCATCAATGGTGCGAAATTCGACCGCAGCAAGACCATCACTCTGGTTTCGTGCTATCCGCACGGTAACCCGGTCGACGAGGCCTGCCGTACATCCGGTGCCTTCGACTTCCGCTTCATGACTGGTGATCAGGATGCAGATGGCGTAGTAACCGGACCGTACAGTTACGCCTATCCGATCAACGATGAGGACATCCTGGATCCGCTGGGTGCGACCCGGACTCCACCGCGGCCGGTTGTGCTGCAGGCAGCACCCAATAACTTCGTGCACCCGGTCAACATCCTGCGCGAGTACCTGGCAACCAACGTTATCGATATGTACGTTGGTAAACTGGGACGGGTCAATGCCAAGCATGGCCACCCGGTTTCTGATTGTGACCCAACCCTGGTACAGCCTGTTCAAGGCGCAGGACCTGACTGGTTGGCAAGAGATGACGGTGAGGCTGCTTGTCAGCAAAATGGCGAGTAAAGATGTAAACTAACCCGCTGGCAGCCTGAAGCCAGGCTTGCCAAAGGATAGTTAGAAAGTAACGGGTAAAAGGCCCTACCGCCTGACGGTAGGGCCTTTTTTTATGGTCTATTTCGCAGGCGGGTACAGAAGTGCCGGCGCGATGGCTGGTGGCCCGCTCAGGCTGCGCAGAAAGGCCTCGAGCTGTTGCAGTTCATTATCTGTCACCCTGAGGGTAATCAGTTCGGTATATCCGATTGGCGCCACCGGGATATTGTCGTAGTGTTCGATGGCCTCGGCCAGGGTGGCATATTCACCGGAGTGCGTATAGGGAGCGGTATCGGCTACATTACGCAAGGTTGGCACCTTGAAGGCACCAATAATCTCATCCCTCGACAACTGGGCAAAACGCAATTCGGCACAATCATTTTCTCCCGCATCACTGTATTTACCCAAGCAGTTAAACTCACTGCTTTTGGCCTGAAGAATCCCCCGATAGCGGCCCTCGTCGATGCCCAGTCCCTCTGCAATCGGGATACCCACATTCTGGAACCCGTGGTTAGTGAACAGCGGGCCATTGTGGCAATTAATGCACGTCCCATTGCCAATGAACACGCGCAGGCCGGCTACGGCATCTGGTGTCAGCGCCTGCTGCATAGCCTCGTCATCACCGGCCAGCAATGCCTCGACATAGGCATCGAAAGGCGCCGGTCCGGGCAGGATCAAGCGTTCATAAGCCGCAATGGCCTTGCCCATGTTGACAAAGATCCGGGTAACGGCCTCCTGGTCAGTCTCCGTCATGGCCTGCCAGGCAGCGGCAGCGGCCTTGTCACTGACCGGGCCGGCCTTCTCCGGAAAGCGGCTGCGATCGGAGAGATCCGGCAAAGCGCCAAAGACCGACTCGTATTGTTCCCGGTAAGCTTGGTCAGCGTACAGTATGTGGGCATACCGGGTACGTGAACCGCCGTGCTCCAGTTCATTTTCCAGTGGCCCCAGTGCCTGCGACCACTGGCTGTCACTGCGGCCGTCCCAGAAAAACCAGGCGTTGTAGGCAGCACCGATAAGTGTCGGCGCACCGCGTCGGGTTATACCCATCCCCTGCGCCCGCCCCAAACCGTCGGTGAAGGCCTTTTCCGGCAGATGGCAGGTGACACAGGCGATCTCGCCATTGGCGCTGAAGCGCGGATCAAAAAACATTCGCTGTCCCAGCGCAGCGGCCGCCGGATCATCAGCGACTGCATTGGAGGGGTCCGGTGGCAACGGCGGCAAAGAGCCGATCCATAGCGAGCGCAGGGTGGCGATCTCGGCCTCGCTCCAGGCC
>JBDLJX010000141.1:0-4940 GCA_039714155.1 Pseudomonadota bacterium
GTTCATGTACACCAACGGTGAGCCACAGGGCGCGATCAAGAGCTACATGGACTGGATTCAGAGCGATGCCGGTCAATGTATCTTGCAGAAAAAGGGCTATGCACCGACACGTGCAGTCAAGTGCGACTGAGCCGTAATTTATCCCCTCTCCCCAACCCTCTCCCTGTGGGAGAGGGAGTATAAAGTTTTCAAGGTGCAACCACGGGACGCTAGACAATGAGTCACTACGAAGAACGCCTGGAAAAAGATCTGGCCGCTATCCGCGAGCAGGTGGCAGACATGGCCGACCTTGTAAAAACGGGGGTCAGGAACGCCATGCACGCCCTGCAAACCGGCAACGGCAAGCTTGCATCCGCCACCGTACTTGCAGACCATCCAATCAACCGCTCCATGCGGCGGATCGACCTGTCATGTCATAAATTCATTGCCCTGCACCTGCCGAGCGCGGGTCATCTGCGGCTGTTGTCCTCAATAATCAGGGCAAACATCGAACTGGAACGAATCGGCGATTACGCAGCCACCATCGCCCGCGAGGCATTACAGCTGTCAGCACCCCCGTCAGGTCCGATGACCCATGAACTGGAACGGGTCAGTAACGAGACACAGCTCATGCTGAGCCAGTCCATCAAGGCCTTCAACGAGCTCAACCCGGAAATGGCGAAGGCCACCATGGTCATGGAAGAGCAGATGGAGAATGACCTGGACATCATTTATTCTGAGCTGATGACCAATAATGACCGGGATACGGTCAAAAACGCGCTGGCGATATTTGCCGTCTTCACCCAGCTGAAACGGGTCGCCGACCAGGCCAAGAACCTGTGCGAGGAAACGGTATTCGCCACCACCGGCGATACCAAGGCACCCAAGGTCTATAACATCCTGTTCGTCGATGAGGACAACAGTTGCCAGAGCCAGATCGCCGAGGCCATTGCCCGCAAGAACTTTCCCGAGAGCGGCAATTACAAAAGCGCCGGGCGACAGCCCGCCGCCGCACTGAACCCGGCCATGGTGAAATTTCTCGACAGCCGCGGCACCGGCCTGGCTGTAGATGCCAGACCCGACGCGCTGGATATGACGCCACTGGAACTGTCTTCACAGCATGTCATTGTCAGTCTGCAGGGCCCGGTCAAGGCCTACTTCGAACAAATCCCCTTCCACACCACCCCCCTGGAGTGGGACATTGGGCCAGCCCCGGATAGCGACGATGAAGCCGGCATCAAGCGGCTGGAGGAGATCTACCGGGATACGGCCATGCAGGTCCGCGACCTGATGGAAATCCTGCGCGGCGAGGGAGCCCCCTGAGATGTCTGGTCAGCAACTCACGCAGACAGCTGATCTGGCGTCATTCGACCGCCGCAATGCCGACTGGTATATCGACAAGCTGATGCAAGCGCTGATCTTCATCGGCGGCATATCGGCCATCATCTTCGTCGCCGGGATCTTCGTCTTCATCACCAAGGAAGGCCTTGGCTTTATCCTCGACCGCTTCGACTTCGTGGAATTCTTTACCTCCGAATACTGGTACCCCGCCGAGGAGGAGGACCCGGAGTACGGTATCCTGGCGATGATCGCAGGTACGGCCAGTGTCACCGTCCTGGCCATGCTGGTGGCCATCCCGTTTTCACTGGGCACGGCGATTTATATCGCAGAGTTTGCGACCGGCAAGACCCGTGAGACGCTCAAGATCCTGGTGGAACTGCTGGCTGCGATCCCCTCGGTGGTATGGGGCTTCATCGGGCTGAGCATCATGAACCCGCTTATCATTGACGTTTTCGACGTCCCGGTCGGGCTGAATGTTCTCAATGCCGGCATCATCCTCGGGCTGATGGCGGCCCCCATCATGACCTCCATCGCGGAAGACGCCCTCAAGGCCGTCCCCGACCGCTACCGCGAGGCGGCCGAGGCCATGGGCGCCACCCGCTGGCAAGTCATCCAAAAGACGGTATTGCCGGCAGCCAGAAATGGCCTGCTGGGTGCCGTGCTGCTCGGTGTTGGACGGGCTTTCGGGGAAACCATGGCGGTGCTGATGGCGACCGGTCACTCGATCAATATCCCGGGCAGTGTGTTCGACTCGGTGCGCGCCCTGCCGGCCACCATTGCCGCGGAACTGGGTGAAACCGCCGTGGGTTCCGAGCATTACCAGGCGCTGTTCACCCTCGGCATCTTCCTGTTCTTGGTCACCTTCGTTATTAATCTCAGCGCCGACCTGATCGTCCGCGACGTTGCCAAGAAGTAGGTACTCATCATGTTCGAGACATCCACGCTCAATGCCAGGAATCAGCAGGTCCAGCGACTCGTCAGGATTCTGTTTCTGATGATGACCCTGTTTCTGATTGTCCCGGTACTGATCATCCTCGGCACCCTGGTAGTTAAAGGCAGTTCGGTTATCTCGATCGATTTCCTGTTTACCAGTCCGACCGAGGGCATGACGGCGGGCGGCATCTTCCCGGCCCTGCTGGGCACCGTCTTCCTGGTCGCGGTGGACCTGGTGATTGCCATACCGATTGGCATCTCGGCCGCCATCTATCTCAGCGAGTATGCCGGCAACAACTGGCTCACCCGCGTCATCAACCTCGCCATCATCAACCTGGCCGGCGTGCCGTCGATTGTGCATGCCCTGTTTGGCCTCGGTGCCTTCGTACTGTTCTTCGGTTTCGGCACCAGCATCCTGGCCGCCAGTCTGACGCTGGCCATCATGACCCTGCCGTTGGTCATCGTGGCATCCAAGGAGTCGTTGCAAGCGGTACCGCAAGCCTTTCGCGAGGCCAGCTGGAACATGGGCGCCACCCGCTGGCAGACCATCCGCCGCGTGGTACTGCCGAATGCCATCCCCGGCATCCTTACCGGCCTCATTCTCGAGATATCGCGCACCGCCGGCGAGACCGCCCCCATCATGTTCACCGGTGCCGTTTTCTTCACCCCGTTCCTGCCACAGGGGATCTTCGACCAGACCATGGCCATGCCACTGCACCTGTTCGTGGTCGCCACCCAGGTGCCGGGCGTCCCGGACGACCTGCCCTACGGCGTGGCCCTGATGCTCATCGCCCTGGTGCTGTTCATGAACGCCCTTTCCATCGCCTTCCGGGCCTGGCTGCGGGGCAAGAAAAAATGGTAGCCGGCATGCAGCCGCCCGCGAACGAACCCGGCGCACAGGTGGAAGCGGCGAACATCAAACTGGCAGTGCGCGACCTGTCGATCAGCTACGGCCACGACACGGCGCTCGGCAATGTCAGCCTGGAGATCCGGGAACATGAGATCTTCGGCATCATCGGGCCCGCCAACGCCGGCAAGACCTCGTTCCTCAAGTCGCTCAACCGCATGGACATGTTCAACTCGGACATGCGCGTCAAGGGTGAGGTCCTGTTCAACGGGCTGAATATCCGCAAGCTCAGGAATATCTACGCCCTGCGCTCCCGCATCGGCGTCGTATTCCCGCTGCCGGTCGGTCTGCCCATGACCGTCTACGACAATGTCGCACTGGCGCCGCGTTTATCCGGCATGAAGAACAAGGCCGACCTCGACGTCATCGTCGAGCGCTGCCTGACCCGCGCCGCCCTGTGGGACGAGGTCAAGGACCGGCTGAATTCCCTCGGCAGCCTGCTCTCCGGAGGACAGCAGCAGCGGCTGACCATCGCCCGCGCCCTGTCCCAGGAACCGGAACTGCTGATGCTGGATGAATTCTCCATTGCCGTCGATCCGGTCACCACCATGCGCATCGAGGATGTCCTGAAGGAACTGAAAGCCGAAATGACCATCATCCTGGTCACCAACCTGGTACAGCAGGCACGACGGCTCGCCAGCAGGACCGCATTTTTCCTCGGTGGCGAATGCGTGGAGATCGGCGAGACCGAGGACCTGTTTACCGGCGAGGTCAAGGACCCGCGCACCCGGGATTACATCGAGGGGCGCTTCGGGTAAAAAACCTGATTGGATATAATGATGAATACGAGCAGCCAGGCAGTCATTGATAACCCAGTGGAATATGCCATCCAGACAGAGAAGCTGAATCTCTGGTATGGAACATTCCAGGCACTGTTCGATATCGACCTCGATATCAAGCGGGGAATCATAACCTCACTTATTGGTCCCTCCGGTTGCGGTAAATCCACTTTCCTGCGCAGCGTCAACCGTATTAACGAACGGCTCGGTTATGTGCGCATCGAGGGGTCGATCAATGTCTTCGACCATAACATCTACGACCCGGCCGTCGAACTGGTGCAGGTCCGCAAACAGGTAGGCATGGTCTTCCAGCGTCCTAACCCGCTGCCGATTTCCATTCGTGACAACGTACTGTTCGGCTACAACCTGCATTCGGAAGGCAAACGCGCATCGCGCAGTGAACAGGATGGTATCGCCGAGGACGCGCTGCGCCAGGTACTGTTATGGGACAAGGTCAAGGACCGGCTTGACAGCAAGGCCACCGAACTCTCGCTGGAGGAACAACAGAAACTGTGTATCGCCCGCCTGTTGCCGGTCAAGCCCGGCCTGCTGCTGATGGATGAACCCTGCTCCGCGCTCGACCCCAAGGGCACCGAGGCCGTGGAAGAGCTGATCTGGGAACTGCGCGGCAACTACACCATCCTCATCGTGACCCACAACATGGCCCAGGCACGTCGCGCCAGTGAAGAGTGCATCTTCATGCTGATGGGCAAGGTCGTGGAGCATACCGCGACCGAGGACATGTTCGTCACCCCGGAAAAACAGGAAACCGCCGACTATATTGAAGGGCGTTATGGTTAAATTCAGATACAAGACTAAAGATACAGGATAAAAGTAATGTCTCTTGTATCTTGTATCTTCTAATAATGCCAACAATCCTTGTCGTTGATGACGACCCCGCCATTCGCGAGATGATCAGGCTGGCGCTGACAAGTGGCGGCTATGAAGTACAGGAGGCCGGCAATACACTGGATGCCCGGGAGGCAATTGCCAGACAGACC
>JBDLJX010000142.1:0-4919 GCA_039714155.1 Pseudomonadota bacterium
CACTGCCCCTGTCTCTGCCTCTCGTGAGAGCGGATGCCACCCGCGTCGAGCAGATCGTAGGCAATCTGCTAAACAACACGCTCAAGTTCACCCCGGTGGGCGGAACCATCAAGCTGGGGGCGAAACAGAAGGCGGAGACTGAACGCAAGCGCAAGGTCGAGCAGGCCGCGAAGCAAATGGCGGAGGCGGAACATAAACTCAAGGCTGAGCAGGCCGCGAAGCAAAAGGCGGAGGCGGAACAGAAACGCAAGGCCGAGGCGGACGCACGTGCAAAGGCCGAGGCGGATATGCAGCGGCAATTGGCGGCGGAGCAGGCAGCCCGCGATGAAGTACGGGTACAAAGCGTACTCGGGGAGTATGCGGGCTACATTGCCGACAAGGTGGAACGCAACTGGCTGCGGCCGTCGGGCTCGGCAACAGGTCTGAAATGCCTGGTGAACGTAAAGCTGATTCCGGGTGGTGATGTTGTCAGTGTCAAGGTAGTAAAGAGCAGTGGTGACCCGGTATTCGACCGCTCGGCTGAAAACGCCGTGCTGAAGGCGTCACCGTTGCCTGTGCCGAAGGACCCGGCAATAGTGAAGCATTTTCGGGATTTTAATTTTAATTTTGACCCATACCGGTAAAGGACTGTTTTTCATGCGTGGATTCTTCAGGTCGTTGCTGTTTTTTCTGTTGCTTCATTCAGGGCTGGCGCACAGTGGGCTGACTATCGAGATTACCCAGGGTGTAGAGGGCGCCATACCGATTGCCATCGTACCGTTTGGCTGGACCGGTGGCGGTGCGGCGCCGGAAAATATTGCCGCGATCATTTCCGCTGACCTGAGCCGCAGCGGGCGTTTCGAGCCTTTGCCGGACCGGGACCTGGTGGCGCACCCGACCGGTGCCAGCCAGGTCAAGTTCCAGAACTGGCGCATGCTGAATGTTGATAATCTCGTCGTTGGCCAGGTAATGCCGGCTGCGTCCGGACAATACACGGTTCGCTTTGAATTGTTCGATGTGTATCGCGGCAAGCAGATACTCGGTTACAGTTTCCCGGCCAGCCAGCAGGACCTGCGCCGGGTCGCGCACCACATCAGCGACCTGATTTACGAAAAACTGACCGGCGAGAAGGGCGCATTCAATACCCGGATTGCCTACGTGACCACAACCGGCAGCGGCAAGAACAAGTCCTACACCTTGCTGGTCGCTGACTCGGATGGCTATGACCCGCAGACCATCCTGCGTTCTACCCAGCCGCTGATGTCCCCGGCCTGGTCGGCCGATGCCGGCCAGATTGCCTATGTGACTTTCGAGAAAAAGGCAGCGGAAATCTATATCCAGGACATTGGCACCGGTTCACGGCGCAAGGCGGCATCGTTTCCGGGCGTCAATGGTGCGCCATCCTGGTCGCCGGATGGCAAGCGCCTAGCGTTAACCCTGTCACAGGATGGTAACCCGGAAATCTATATCATGGACCTCGACAATCGCGCCCTCAAGCGCCTGACCACCAGCCCGGCGATTGATACTGAACCGGTCTGGACGCCGGATGGCCGGTCACTGATATTTACCTCGGACCGGGGCGGCTCGCCACAGCTGTATCGCATCCCCGCATGGGGCGGCCAGCCGAAGCGAATTACGTTTGAAGGCAAGTACAATGCCGGTGCAGACATCTCGCCGGACGGCAAGAAAATTGCTATGGTGCACGGCGAGAACGGCGTCTACCGAATTGCCGTGCTGGACCTGCCATCGGGTGTAATGCGCGTACTGACGGACGGGCGCCTGGACGAGGCGCCGAGTTTCTCACCCAATGGCAGCATGATTATTTATGCCACGGGTGCCGGCAATCGGGGTGTGATGGCGGCGGTGTCGGTAGACGGGCGCTTCCGGCAACGGTTATCGATACAGGCCGGTGATGTCAGGGAGCCGGTGTGGTCCCCGTACAGTCAATGATGACACTGATTTATACGACAGAGGGTTTATCCAACCCGGGAGAAATGTAATGAAATATCATATGTATACCTTGTGTGGACTGCTAATGGTTGCGGTCCTGGCCGGCTGTAGTACCAAGGGCGGCACGACCGATGACAGCATGGCGGCAGTCGATGATCGTAGTACTGCTGCGGGTGAAGGCGCAGTGGCGACCGGCGCAGCCGGTCCCGGTACCTACCTGGGTATGTCGATTGATGACCCGAACAGTCCATTGTCCCGACGGGTGATCTATTTTGAATACGACAGCAGCAATATCCTGGCCGATGACCAGGACCTGCTGACGCAACATGCGGGGTACCTGACCACCAATCCCGGGCAAGGTATGACACTGGACGGGCATACCGACGAACGTGGCTCACGTGAATACAACATCGGCCTGGGTGATCGTCGCGCACAGGCCGTGCGCCGGGTGCTGGAACTTCAGGGTGTATCGCCGGAACAGATCACGCTGGTGAGCTATGGCGAGGAAAAGCCGGCGGCAGAAGGTCATAGTGAGACGGCATGGCGTCTGAACCGGCGCGTCGAGATCATTTACTCAGGGTATTGATATGAGCGTTAGCGGTACCCGCCTGGCAGCAGGCTGCCTGCTGATGGCGCTGGCAGGCAGTATGCCCGTGACTGTACTTGCCGCTGAATCAACGGCTGCAAGGCTTGACCGACTGGAGCGGCAACTCGACAGCCGTGGCCTGGTCGACATTCTGAACCGGCTTGACCAGTTGCAGCGTGATATGCAGGAACTGCGCGGTGAAATGGAATTGCAGGCCCACCGGCAAGAGGATATATCACGTCGCCAGCGTGAGCTCTATCTCGATATTGACCGGCGTTTGCAACAGCTGGAGGCCGGCCAGGTTGCCACACCGGCAACATCGACATCACCACTGACCATTACGCCTGCTACTTCAAGCGATGTCACAGCACCACCACCTGCAGCAGTGACACCGGCAGCCGGTACGGTCACTGCTGCGCCGGCAACCAGCAGCGCCAGTGGGCAGGCTGAGTACGAACAGGCACTGAGTATCCTGCGGGAAGGCCGTTATACAGATGCTTCGGCCGCATTCAGGCGGTTGCTTGCCAGTTACCCTGCCAGTGAATATGCAGACAACTCGACCTACTGGCTCGGCGAGACGTATTACGTCACACGTGATTTTCCCCAGGCACTGGCAACATTCAGTCGCCTGGTCAGTGAGTACCCGGCCAGCCCGAAGGTGCCGGACGCGCGCCTCAAGATTGGCTACATCCACTACGAAAACGTTGAATGGGCACAGGCACGTCAGGAACTGTCGGCAGTTGTCAGTGACTACCCGGGGACCACGGCCGCACGTCTTGCCAATGAACGCCTGCAGCGCATGACGCAGGAAGGGCATTGAACAACAGCGACTCTTCCCCGGAACAGGAACGGTTACGAATCACGGAGATATTTCTTTCCCTGCAGGGCGAGTCGCTGACAATCGGTTGTCCAACCGTCTTTATTCGCTTGACCGGCTGCCCGTTGCGCTGCGGTTATTGTGATACCAGCTATGCATTTCAGGGTGGCGAGTGGATGTCCCTGGATGCAATCATGTCGGCTGTTGAGGGATACCAGACAGCGTATATCACGGTCACCGGTGGTGAACCGCTGGCGCAAAAAGACTGTCTGCCGTTGCTGACGAAGTTATGTGATGACGGTTACCGGGTGTCGCTGGAGACCAGCGGCGCGCTTGATGTCTCGGCTGTGGATGCGCGCGTTTCCAGGGTTATGGATCTGAAGACACCGGGATCCGGCGAGGTGGAGCGTAACCGTTACGAAAATCTCGCGGTACTGGGAGCTGCTGACCAGGTCAAGTTCGTGATCTGTGATCGTGGTGATTACGAGTGGGCGCTGGACCAGCTGCGACAGCACCACATTGAAGATCGTTGTACCGTACTGTTTTCCCCCGCCCATAAACAGCAGGACGCTACCGAACTGGCTGACTGGATTCTGCAGGACCGCCTGCCGGTACGCCTGCAGATCCAGTTGCACAAGTATCTATGGGGGGAGGGGCCAGGAAGGTAGTCTGCAGGATTGGCTGCGAAGCGGCGTAATCCGGCAATCAGTCCGATTTGAATATGAAAAAAGCCGTGGTACTGCTTTCCGGCGGACTCGATTCCGTCACCATGCTGGCACTTGCCAAAGAGCAGGGCTATGCCTGCTATGCGCTGAGTCTTGATTACGGGCAACGGCACAATGCCGAGCTGGAGGCGGCGAAACGGATTGCGCAGACAGCGAATGTGGTTGAGCATAAAATTATCCGGCTCAACCTGGACGAGATTGGTGGCTCGGCGCTGACCGACCCGGATATCGACGTACCCCGGCAACCGAGTGAGGGAATTCCGGTCACCTACGTACCGGCACGTAATACGGTATTCCTGTCACTGGCACTGGGTTGGGCAGAAACCCTGGGGGCATGGGACCTGTTTATTGGTGTCAATGCCGTCGATTATTCCGGTTATCCCGACTGTCGTCCGGAATATATCGAAGCATTCGGGCAGCTTGCCGGCCTTGCAACCCGGGGCGGAGTGGAAGGCGGCAGCTTCACTATCCATGCACCCCTGATCGAATTCAGCAAGGCCGACATCATCCGGGAAGGCATGCGCCTCGGTGTCGATTATGCTGACACGGTTTCCTGCTATGTAGCTGATGACGCCGGCCGTGCCTGTGGTCTGTGTGATGCCTGCCGGCTGCGGGCACAGGGCTTCCATGATGCCGGTATTCCCGACCCGACCCGCTATGCGCCGTCACTGGCAGGCTAGTTGTAAATCAGTAGCTTAGAGAGGGCAGGGCTTGCCATTTCAAGCCAGCCCTGTATGATTTCAACGTCCCGTTCGGGACGGTCTTCTGGGCAGTTAATCAGAATACGGGTCGTTAGCTCAGTTGGTAGAGCACCGGACTTTTAATCCGATGGTCGAAGGTTCGAATCCTTCACGACCCACCA
>JBDLJX010000143.1:0-4911 GCA_039714155.1 Pseudomonadota bacterium
CCATAACGCCATGAAATTTATGGGAAGTGGTGGGCCCGCCAGGACTCGAACCTGGGACCAGGGGATTATGAGTTTCCTTTTCGCTTAACCGGTTTTCTTGAATACAGGTGCAACATAGGGTTCTCCACGATATTGGTGTCGCCAGACCCGGTGCGCCTTGTTTTCCATCGACGTTGGTAGCCAGTAAAAGCGAGGCATCATATTTTCCATGATGAAACTCGCCTCCAGTTCGAGGAGATCCTTTGGGGTGTTAGCTGAGTAATTCCTCATACGGATAAGACTAGTACAGAAGCAGGCTTTCGCCAGAATTCAGAATCTACCCCCACTGTCGGCATTGGCTGACAGACACCCCACCCACGTTAATCAATAATCTCTCTGCGCCCGAGGCGACAACTGTCTGCGATCCGAATTATCGGGGGAGGGTGCACCTATTTTCGGTTTTGCACTTCCCTGACAGCACATTTAGCAGGGATTGCATAACTTTCTGGTCGGCCTCGCTGAGCTTGTTAACCTCAAGCACCATATCGATGATTTCCTGGTCGATTGATTCCATTTGCTCATGTGTGTACTGCTTGTAAGCGGGTTGTGCCATGGTTGTCTCCTCCGTTGGTTCTTATAGCCACCTTTCTGGGTAGTCTTTATGTATTAAGTATGGCATGAAAAACGGGGTGAAAAATTTACCTACCCGTTTACCCACCCGGGGCGTTTTTTCTGAAGCTGGAAGTTTGTAAGCTATTGATATAAATGGCTCCCCGGGACGGGCTCGAACCGCCGACCTAGTGATTAACAGTACCAGACTCACTTTGTTTATGGGCCAGAAAGTTTAAGAATCCCAAACGCTTTTCCGGTGGCCCCATTTCTTGGCGGTCGCGACCGACCTCAGACCGAACCTATCTGAACATTCAATGCAGAAAATTGCGCACTTATTATTCAAAAATTGAAGAAGCACAACGAGTTTGTGTCTTTATGGCGGCCGAACTTTTACCGAGCCGACGACACAGTCGCCGTGTGTGAGAGGGGCCGGGCAGCCATGGGTCGGAAAACTCGAGCCAAATGCGGTGCGCCGGGGCGCCACTCTGGGCCACTGGCGGGGTTTCTGCATGCAGTCGCATGTGTCGCCGGGTCGGGCAGGGGGGATGTCGGGTGTGCCGTGTCGGTGCCAGATTTTCATCACACCGATCCGGACCGAGAAACTGAAAAACTGGAAATCTGAAAAACTGACCGTCTGCCCACTTGCCCAGATCGCCAGGATTCCAGGTTTTCAGAATTTCAGGTTTTCACCCATTCTACCGCCCCCGAAATTCTGCCGATGGGGATGGACGGGGAGGGGAAAATCCTGAAAGTGCCCGATCACGGTTCTTTAGGGTGTGCTTATATAAACAATGAGTTAACGTCTCGAATGGGGCCCTAAACGGACCTAGAACGCATTAATAGCTACTTCTGAGATGCAACTGAAATCAGAAGTTCAGGGACTGGATGCTGATCGGCAATCAGCCACTCGAAGGCGACAATCCGATAAAAAACCGGCCTCCTGAGAGGCCGGTCTTATGTCAGGCTAAATGGAAGCCCCGATATTTACTACTCGATAATATCAGTGTCGATAACACCACCCTTGGTCGCACGCACCTGCTGCACTGTTACCATGGTCTTGTTAATGATTGCCTTTGCCTCTGCACTGGCACTAACCGTGCCCTGGGCATCATAGAGATCGCCGCAGTAGTCTGTATCAGAATCGCAGATATCGACCTCTGCACGAGCACCAGTGGTGAAGACAGCCTTAATATCGTATTCACCTTGATTCATATTGGGTAACACGAAGTTGAAGTGGTGCGCAGCAGTCGTATCTTGGAGCAAACCGATTTCTTCATCAGTTACGACACATTCTGTTGCGATATCAATAGTTCCGTCAGGATCAGTGTCAGCAGTGCCATCGAAATTGGTATCGCCGTCGGTACATTCCTGAATGACTCCACCTAAAGTGGCAGACAGTTCTTGAACACGCTTGGACAGCATAATCTGTCCGGGTGCTGCCGTGTAAGTATCACCTCCAGCTTTTGGTATGGCAAAAACCGTGACGTAGGCTTCTGCATCAGCAATTGCCTTGGCGCTACCGCCATTTTTGCCCTTGACTGAGCCATAGGTCCCGAGGCCGATTTCTGCAGAAACACCGACCAGCAGTTCTTTGTCCTGCGGCACCTTGATGGTGGCCATGGTATAACCGTCTTTGCTATCAACCACTACGGTATCTACGGTAGCATCAGTGATTACTGCCACTGATGAGAGTGCCGGTGTATCTGTATAGGTTGCGGCAAATTTTGCCGATGCGCCCGCCATAGCTGCTTCTGTTGCAAAGACTGAAATACCAAGAGCAGCCATTGCACAAGTAATATTTTTCAATTTCATAATCATCTCCCGATTGTGTTTGAACATAGTCGTAATACAGTAGAAAGTACTGATACAGTGCATGAGTAAACTCAAGCTGTAGTCAATGAAACGTAAGCGCAATATAAACCCCACCCTGTCCATCTGACAATATTCAGTACACGCTATATGTTTTCACTGATAGCGGAGTACGCCAATGGATGCAGCACAAGAAACCTTACTGACAGATCGTCAACGTTACTGGCTTGAGCATATTCAAGCCTGCGAGGCGTCGGGAAAGACAGTTGCCGAGTATGCAACGGGTGAGGGGATTGAAGTAAAGGCGATGTATGCAGGGAAGAAGGTGCTGGTTAAGAAAGGCATCCTGTCGAGCACCCATCGGAGCCGCTTTCAGCGCGCCCAGGTGACGGCTCCGGTGTCAGACAGCGCATGGCGTATCCGGTTGCCTAATGGTTTATCGGTCACATTTTCCGGTGCTGTGGACGCCAGGACATTAAGCACGGTACTAACAACGGCGGCAGCCGTTGAGTGATGCGGCCATCAAATGAGTTGCCGGTCGTCTATCTGTGCCGGGACGTTGTCGACTTCCGCAAAGGCATCAACGGACTGGCCGTGCTGGTGGAGGAGGCATTGCAACACGATCCGTTTTCCGAACAGCTGTTCGTGTTTTGCAACCGCAAGCGTGACAAGATCAAGATGTTGTATTGGGAGCGCAACGGTTTTTGCTTGTGGCAGAAACGCCTGGAGCGAGCCCGCTTCAAATGGCCGCGCAAGGTTGATGATGAGGTGATCACCTTGACCGGGCAGCAACTGAACTGGCTGCTGGATGGTTATGATGTGATGCGCATGCAACCGCATGAACGGTTGCATTATTCCAGCGTTTTGTAGAGCCTTATGTCTGCGCACTTGGTACAATGCCATGCATGCCGATTGCACTGAATCAGTTGCCAGATGACATTGAGGCACTGAAGTCTTTGGTCGCTGATCAGGCCACGAAACTTGATCATTTTACGGCTCGCAACGAGCAACTCAGCACAGAGAACCAACATTACAAGACGCAGGTTCTCACCCTCACCGAACAACTGAATCTCGCGCTGGCGAGGCGTTATGCGGCCAGCAGCGAGAAGATCTCACCGGATCAGCTCCTGATGTTTGACGAGGCCGAGACCGATGTTGAGGTGGTTCCCGATACGGAGGATGAGATCCTCGTTCCCGCGCACAAACGCAAGAAGCGTGGCCGCAAGCCGCTGCCGGATAATCTGCCGCGGGTAGATGTGGTCCACGAGATCCCGGAGTCCGCACGATACTGTGATCACGATGGCCAGTTACTGGTTGAGATCGGCGAAGTCATCTCCGAGCAACTGGACATTATCCCGGCGAAGATCCAGGTAATCCGGCACATTCGCAAGAAATACGTCTGTAACTGCGGCCAGTGCATCAAGACAGCACCGTTACCGGCGCAGCCGATCCCCAGGAGCATGGCATCCCCCGGGTTGCTGGCACACATTACGGTCTCGAAGTATCAGGATGCCTTGCCGCTGTACCGGCAGGAGACAATCCTGCAGCGTATCGGTGTCGACATCCCCCGTGCAACACTGGCGAACTGGATGATCCGGGCAGGGACGTTGATCCAGCCGTTAATCAATCTGATGCAGGATCGATTACTGGCTTATGACATCATCCAGATGGACGAGACCACCGTGCAGGTCCTCAAGGAAGACGGCAAGGCGGCGCAATCAAAATCTTACCTGTGGTTGCAGCGCGGTGGGCCACCGGATCAACCGGTTGTCCTCTATGACTATGATCCGGGGCGTGGTGCTGGTGTACCCAAGCGCTTACTGGATAACTTCAAGGGATATCTGCAAACGGACGGTTATGATGGCTACAATGCGGTCGTTGCGAAAAACAAGCTGACGCATGTGGGTTGTATGGCGCACGCACGGCGCAAGTTCAGTGAAGCGGTGAAAGCGCAGGGCAAGAACAAGAAAAGGGGTAAAGCCCATCGGGGTCTGGCACTGATCCAGAAGCTGTATCGGGTTGAGAAACAGGCCCGAAAGCTCAAGCCCAAGGCACGCCATGAGCACCGCCAGCGGCATGCGCGCCCGGTTCTTGATGAAGTACGCGCCTGGCTTGATGAAGTGCTGCTGCAGGTGCCGCCGACAAGCGCCACAGGCAAGGCGCTGAACTACCTGAACCGCGAATGGTGCAAGCTAATCTGCTACCTGAATGATGGCCGATTGGAGATCGACAACAACGGTGCAGAGAATGCCATTCGCCCGTTTGTGGTTGGGCGCAAGAACTGGCTGTTCAGCGACTCGGTCAAGGGCGTGAAGGCCAGCGCCAACCTGTACTCATTGATTGAGACCGCCAAGGCGAATGGCCTGGAGCCCTATGCTTACCTCAGGCATCTGTTCACGGAACTGCCAAAGGCAGAAACAGTTGAGGCAATCGAGGCACTGCTGCCAGGCAGCCTCAACAAGGATCAGATCAGAAACGAATGAGCAAGCCTGTCGTTCGCTAACCGCTTAC
>JBDLJX010000144.1:0-4689 GCA_039714155.1 Pseudomonadota bacterium
CTGGCTACGAACCAGGCGGTCGGGAGTTCGAATCTCTCCGGGCGCGCCATTTTACTATTTAAATCAACCGGTTAAAGAATCCTTCTTGGCTGGTTTTCTTATGGCTGTCCAATAGAGATAAAAACACCCATTCTATTGGACAGGTGCCATCTTTTTTGCACCTTCACCTGAAAGGCTAATTCCTGCGCAAGTATCCGTTGTGCTTTAGAAAAGCTCACTGTGTCGTGGTCCTCATGACGAACTGTTGAATTTTGCACGTCTGGGTGGAGGGTCTTGGCTGCGTGGTGACGGTCTGTTGCAGGTGCTGACATAGTTGTGGGTTCACTTTCCATATCGTTACAGTACCTCCCAATTTGGGATATTTCTGCTTGCTCCCATAATGGGAGCATGCTAGGGTATGCCAATGAGGGTGATCGCAAAGTCCATGCTGCGGAGATTCTGGGAGAGTAGTCCAAAATACAGGGATGCAAGGAAGCAAATGACAGAGTGGTACAACTTTTGTGCAGTGGCAAAATGGAGTACGCCGCATAAACTAAAGGCGGATTTACGTAATGCAAGTATATTAAAGAACAACCGTGTTGTTTTTAATCTATGCGGTAACAAATACAGAATTGTGGTGCTTGTAGATTATATCCGGCACGGGATGCTGATCCGCTTTGTAGGGACGCACAAGGAATACGACGAGATTGAGGATATTGAGAACATTTGAGGTGCATGATGAAACTGAAGCCCATTAAGAATGACCGTGAACTGAATCGTGTGTTAAAGCGCATCGATGAGCTTTGGGGTGCAAAACACAATACTCCAAGAGGCGATGAACTGGATGTTCTGATGTTGATCGTTGAAAAGTATGAAGATGAGCATTATGCAATTCCCGCATCGGACCCCATTGAGGCTATCAAGTTTCTGATGGAGCAGAACAGCTTGTCTCGTAAAGATCTGGAGCCCTACATCGGGACGAGTGGGCGTGTATCCGAGGTGCTGAGTAAAAAGCGAAGTTTGACGCTGGCAATGATAAAAAAGTTACATGCAGGCCTGAAGATTCCCTACGAGTGTCTTATTGCGTAAAGAATGATGGGTTGACTGGTATCCCGCGAGAACTTATGGTTTCGGTCACATGATCATGTCTGTTTCAGGAAACAAGTCTGTTCGTATCATTTCGCACTGGGCGTTGATCCTGGCGCTGATACTGAGCCAGTCAATTGCGCTGGGGCATGATCATGGCGCGGACGAGAATTCCGCGGAAATTTGTTTGCTGTGTCTGCATGCGCAACAGTCGGACATTGTCTTACCATTGTCCATTTTGGGATTGCTGACCAGTTTTACCTCAGTTTGTGTTTCTGATTTGCAACAGCCGCAATTTTTTGTAGTAAGCCTTTTACCTTTCCAGTCCCGCGCACCACCCCGCATCTCTCTCTGATTCAACCCTGTTTTTCAACGTGGTGGTTCCCTCTGGTTCCGCCGCGCTATCTGTTGTTTCTGTGGGAGGTAACTATGTATATCAGAAGGGTCGTGATTGTATTGCTAGGTGCAGTATCTGGTTCCACTGTAACTGCCAGCGAGTTGACTGAAATCGATTTGCTCAGGGATGAGCTGTCAGAAATAAGACAAGCCTATGAGGCACGGATACAGGCACTGGAAGATCGCATTGAGTCTCTGCAGCATGCACCAGAGAAATCAGTGGCAGTGACTGATGTTGCCATACCGGAGGCAGCTGCTGTCCAGGAAAAACCCGGTGATTTCAATCCATCGATTGGTGTCGTATTGGTAGGCACCGCCGCAGGATTTTCACCTGATAATGAATTTGCCGTGCCGGGTTTCATGCCCGGCGAAGAAGCCGGGCAGGGAGAAGATGGCTTTTCTGTGGGTGAGTCCGAGATCAATGCCAAGGCAAATATTGATGACAGGTTTTTCGGTAATTTTACGCTCGCGGTCGCCGACGAGGACGGGTCGACGGAGGTCGAGCTGGAGGAGGCCTGGTTCGAGACGCTGGCGTTGCCGCATGGCCTGAAGTTAAGGGGAGGCCGCTTCTTCTCCGGTATCGGATATCGTAATCAATTCCACCGCCATGCGGATGATTTTGTCGATCGGTCATTACCATACCGGGTATTTCTGAACGGCCAATACCTCGATGATGGTATCCAGGCGCGCTGGCTGGCACCGACCGACTTGTTTGTGGAAGTGGGTGCGGAGTGGCTGCGGGGCGCAAAATTCCCCGCTGGAGGTTCCGGCCATGATGGCAAGGGTGCCTGGAGCCTGTTCGGGCGCGCCGGGGGCGATATTGGCGTCAGCCACAGCTGGCAAGCCGGTTTGTCCTGGTTGTCCGCACGCGCAAAAGACCGGGACTCCGGTGACGGTGATAACTTTGACGGGGATGTCGATCTGGCATTACTTGACGGCGTATGGAAATGGGCGCCCAGCGGTAATCCGTATCGGAATAATTTTAAACTGGAAGGCGCACTGTTCTGGCAAAACCAGGACGGGGTATTTACACCCGATAGTGGTGGTGCACTGGACTACGATGAGGACCAGTGGGGCGGATACCTCAAGGGCGTTTATCAATTCATGCCGCAGTGGCGGGCGGGTATGCGCTATGCCTGGGTCGATACCGACGATCCGGGTTCTGCCTTCACTGGAACGTCACTGGACACACTGGGGGTGTCGCCGAAAATCTACACAGCCATGCTGGACTGGTCACACAGCGAGTTCAGCCGGCTGCGCCTTCAGTACAGCCGGGATGATTCGGATGTCAAGGCCGTTGATCGTTTCTATCTTCAATACATTATGAGCCTGGGTGCCCACGGGGCACACCAGTTCTGAGGAGGCTGTGATGTTTCGTTGCATTTTATTATTGGGCATCATGGTTGCCACTTCAGCGCCTGCGGCAGCGGTAGTCTCCATTTTTGCCTGTGAACCGGAATGGGCTGCATTGGCGCAGGAAGTCGGCAGGGAACTGGTCGAGGCGACATCGGCCACGACCGCTATGCAGGATCCGCATCATATCCAGGCGCGGCCGAGCCTGATCGCCCGGATGCGGAGGGCGGATCTGGTTATCTGCACGGGCGCCGGACTCGAAACCGGGTGGTTGCCGCTGTTACTGCGCCGCGCGAACAATCCGCAGGTCCAACCCGGCCAGCCGGGTTATCTGGAAGCGGCATCGGCCGTTTCGTTACTGGATCGTCCACAACGTCTCGATCGTGCCGAAGGCGACATTCATGCCCAGGGCAATCCGCATATCCAGATGAACCCGAATAATCTGACGGCAGTGGCAAAGCTATTGGCACAGCGGTTGTCGATCATTGATCCAGACAAAGCACGACAGTATCAGACCAACCTGGATGGCTTTCTCTCCCGCTGGCAATTAGCTATCGACCGATGGGAGCAGGCAGCGGCACCGCTCAAAGGAATGACCTTGGTTGTGCAACACCGCAGCTGGGTCTATCTGAGTCACTGGCTGGGGCTGGAACGAGTCGCAACCATCGAGCCGAAGCCCGGTATTCCTCCCGGCAGCGGTGATCTGGCCAGGTTAGTCGCACAAATGGAGCGACAACCCGCCGATGCCATACTGTACGCTGCCTACCAGGATGACAGAGGGGTGACATGGTTGTCTGAACACACGGGGATTGTGGGCGTTGAACTGCCGTTTACGGTGGGTGGTTCGGAGGTGGCCCAAGACCTGTTCGGCCTGTTCGACGACACCCTGAACAAATTGCTGGCGGTGGCCCCATGACGCCGACCGAGCTGGAGCTCGATATCATCGGCGTGCCCCTGCTGGCTGGTTTGCTGGTGGTTTCCACTCACATTCCACTCGGGCGTGAAGTACTGCGCCGTGGAATCATCTTTATTGACCTGGCGGTGGCACAGATCGCTGGTCTGGGCGTGATTGCAGCTCTGGCATTTGGGTGGGATGTGGGAGGCTGGCAGACACAAGTGATCGCGGCTGGCAGCGCGTTACTGGGTGCGACGCTAATTCGCGGTTTCGAACGATTTTGGCCCGAAATACAGGAAGCCCTTATCGGTATAACCTTCGTTCTGGCCGCGGCTGGAGGCTTGTTGTTGCTGGCAGGAAACCCGCATGGTGCAGAGCATCTTTCAGATTTGCTGGCGGGTCAGCTGCTGTGGGTGGATGTCGATCAACTGATCACCGTTGCCATGGCTTATCTGCTTGTTCTGCTGATGTGGCATTGGTTGGGTCCGGGACGTTTACGCTTTTATCTATTATTTGCGGTGACGGTCACGGCATCCGTACAACTGGTTGGTGTCTACCTTGTGTTTTCCAGCTTGATCATTCCGGCGGTAGCGATACGTCGTTTACAGGGCATCGCCGCAATTGCCACAGGATATGGACTGGGGGCGGTGGCCTTCGCCAGTGGTCTGCTGTGTTCGCTGTGGTTTGACTGGCCGGCGGGCCCCACTGTGGTATGGATGCTGGCGTTATTGGGGAGTGTTTTGGGAATAGTGATTGGTGCGAGTCAGCGGGGTGTGACACCGGCGTAAGCGGCGGTTGAGATTCAGGGTAAGTGCAAAGCTGCCAGGACGCACAACTGTTGGGTGGCCAGGATTTATTTGTCCAATAGATAACGCCAAATAACCCCTGATAACGTCAAATAGGGCCAAATAGCCCAATTTTATTGGACAGTGTAAGTCGTATAAAAGCATTGAATTACAGTAGGATAGGGCGCTTAGGTT
>JBDLJX010000145.1:0-4669 GCA_039714155.1 Pseudomonadota bacterium
TATCTGTCTGTCAACGTCTGGATGAGTTCCTGCAAAGGTTCCGAAACCGGTTTCAGTTTCTTGCGCATCACACTGCCGACAGCATCCGTTCGGGAAAAAATCGGATTCACAACCGGCTCATCAATCATGGCCATTGCCAGCATCGCCCTGATCCTGTTTTCCTGTTCAGGAACATGTTTCAGCAATTCCCGGTAACCGGCTGTGTGTACATCATCACAGGCTGCTGCCAGCATCGATTCACTTGCTGCAAGAATGTCATCAATACTGTTACCAGGCTCAGTTACCGGACACACACAGGAAAAATAGGCGCTGATCGCATGCAGTAATGACACCATAACATCCTGGTTCGACGGCTTATTTAAAACACCATTGATTGTTTCCAGGTATGTCTGCCCTGCTGCCGATAACAACCGGCACAATTGCCGCGCATGCGGATCATCCGCTTCAAGTAACATGGCCAGCCTTTCACAAGTTGCCTGCCATTCAGGATGCGGTGCTACTTGTTCAGGCAGATCATCGGGCCGTGCCTGCAGGAAACCAACATAGAAGGCATTGCGGGATTTACCGCGCTCCCAGAGTTTCTGCCATGTCTCCGCACTGACCAGATTTTCCTGCAATACCAGCCGCACAGACGCAATCATGTCTCTGGCCTCCTCCTCGAAGGGCAGAAACTCGACCAGAAATTCAGCCAGTATCGGCCCCATGCCCCCCTTGACAACCGGCTTTTGCCTGAGCATACACCTCGCATTCTCGGCCGTTTGCATCGTCCACCAGGCGCGCCGGGCAATGTCGTCAGTGATACCTTCAGCATTGACAACCGCAACCACGGCCTCGGGTTCGCCTAACAGCAGTAATGACTCAAGAATTTCGTCCCGCGCCTGTCCCATCCGGGTCCAGCGTTTCAGGTACACCGGGTAACCACCCGGTGAGCCCAGCACATGACTCGACAGGGTCTCACGCACGGTTCTCAGGTAGGCCTCGTCCCGGCAATTCGGGTTGAGTTTGACTTTGGCTTCGCCTTTCTTTGACAGTGCATGGACTGTCATGCTGGACTCGTCGATGCGCACCGCTTCTATTGGACTGGCCAGCAGAACATTAATACGCAGGGCATCTTCCGGGGACAATTCCATGAGCAAAAAACCACCCGGGCTTTATCAGAAGTCGAAGCCGGCCTCGGTATACAGTCGCCTGGCTTCTTCCGGGTCCTGCTCCACACCATTGCCATCTTCATACATCCTGGCCAGCGTCGTCAGTGAACCGGCAAGCCCCTGGTCGGCGCCCTTCCGGAACCACTTCGCCGCCTCGGCACTGTCCTGCCCGACACAATCGCCTTCAAGATACATAAATCCGAGGCCGTGCTGGGCGATGGCAAAACCCTGTTCGGCGGCTGCACGCATCATCTCCAGGGCGCGTGTTTCATTGCGCACTACGCCAAGGCCGTTCTGACACATGATGGCCACCCGGTGCCGGGCATCGGCATTGCCGGCTTCGGCCAGCGGTGACAGGAATTGCATGGCGAGGGAGAAATTCTTGGCCTCGAACGCCGCAACGCCACTGGCGTAATTCGGATCAATGATCTCGGACATGGGTTACCTCGTTTACCAGTGGCGTTCACGCGGTAAGCGCTTTTTATACAATAGCCTATGCTATCCACTTGCCGCAGACGTTCGAATACCCCGAAAGAGAGAATGAGTCTGGCTATGGTGTTTGCAGATGCCTCCCGGAATCGCCCAAATTCTCTCCCCATAGGGATATACGGGGTAAAATTGGCCTCCTGTATACTCCGTGAGTATAGAGAAACCTAATTGAAACAACGGTATAGCTGAACTAAATGTCTGCGCAAATACTGCCTGACAGCACCGCCGCCTGAACCTGGCAGCGGCAAACCCTTAACCTGTTAACGATTGAGACAACACGAGGAGTAAGTCAATGAACCAGCAATACTACGATGCCGTAACCAAGATGGAAGAAATGAAAGTCGACCAGGAATACATCCAGGGCTGGCAGGGTGGCTACCTGCTGAATCCGGAACGCGAAGAGCAGCGTGTCACCGAGGCCTATTCCGCCGGCTATGAAGATGGCAAGGCGCGCAATATGGACAATTTCTCCAGCTGGACAAAATAATCCGGCTGACTTTTCGTGAAAAGGCGGGGTTTCCCCGCCTTTTTCATGCCCGGCTCAGGAAGCGCCGGCAGGCGGAAACAGGTCACGCATGGCCTTCTCCAACGGCTTCAATGCCTCGGGCACTTCGATATCCATCACCTGGTCGGTAATCCACTTGTTGTCTTTTTCACCCATTACCGCACGGACGTGTTCACCGAAGTAACGACGACACGCAAAACCCGGTTCGTTGCCCGTAAAACTGAACCCGGCGTAGTCTGCTGTGCGTTCATTCAATAAGCGGATCAGGGGCTGTCGGTAATCACCCTTGCCCTGGATATCCGCGCGGTTCTCCTGCACCCGGTCGGCAAGATGTTTTGCCAGCGCGCTGATAAATATCTGCCGCTCCTCCTCTGACAGGCCTGCCGCGGTCATCCGGTCCACAACATGGACCAGGAAAGCAAGGAACTCCTCCATGATATCGACACGTTGCGCATAGGTATCGGTCTGAAAACCCTCGTTCTCAAGGTTCAGTATGCCCTGCTGGCCGATACGCCAGAGGATAAAAGCCACGGCACTTGCCGTTTCGGACAGCGAACGCTGTCTTTCCTTGAGATTCCACTTGCTCTTGATGCGCACCTGATTACTCCAGAAATACCGGGGTTTTAGCAACAATGGCAGACAATTTTTACGCATGCTAGCATAGAAATACCGAGGGTTTTGGTAAGGTATGCAAGATGTCCGATTCCTCAAAAACGATCACCACTGGATGGCAGGCCATCAACGCCGAACTGGCACCGGCCTTGTCCGCCATTCGCACAAACTGCCATATCACCGATGCCCGGCACGCCACCGATTACACCATGTGCGTGTACCTGCTGAAGATGCGCGAGTACTTCCGCTGGGAGCGCAACATCCCCTACAGCACGACATTGCCACACGAGGAATTGACCCACTGGCTGAGCCAGCGCGAGTCACTCTGGGAAGCGCTTGGCGATGCACCCTTCCAGGCCATCCCGCTGGCTGGCGAGACTATCGACCCGTTTGATGCAGGAGCCATCAATACCCACCTCAATGACCTGGGTTATGTATACAGCAGCGGCTATGGCCGCAATATGAAGCCGCATTTCTTTCTTGGTAAACTCATTGAACAGCGCCAGTACAACGGCTATACCCTGTACATTTCGGGCAGGGAACATGCACGTGATCTGACGGCGCCACCAGCCATGAGCCTTGGCAACAGCATCTTTATCCGCCATGAATCACTGCGCCGCATGATCTGGGAAAAGGTCGAGGAATGGCGCTGGAACCGTCCCGAGAATGCCATGCGACGCGCCATCGATTGCTACGGGTTCGAGACCACGCCGGACCAGGCACTGGATAATATGACGGATAATGAAGTCCGCTCCGTTTTACTGCACGAAATTGGTGAAGTTATGGCAGGCGAGGCGCTCGGCAAGGACTGGGAAGAATTGCTGGCCGTCATGCCACACAGCAAGGCAGAAATCATGCTGCGCGCCGTACGCGACAACCTGGCAGATGCCATGTCGACACTCCCTGGCCTGCTCGATGAACTGCAGCCGGCTTCCATGCATTTCTATATTGCCAACCTGAGCAATATGCGCAAAACCCTGTTCCCGAGTCTGCTAAGTGCCTACGAAGAATGGGACAACACCGGTAATGCCGGCAAGCTCAGCAGCATCATCAGCACCGGTCGTGATCACTGGCTGCACCTGGCCAGACGTATCATCGATCTTTGTAAACATCGGGGCGAACAGTGCCAGGATGACATCGTTTCCCTCGTCGAAGCCAGTGCACTGTGAACCGCAACAAAAACACACCAATATAATATGAATCAGGCAACGGACCGGCGTCCGGCACTCAGCACCATTACCGAGGTCAGGGAAAACACCTTCATTTTCGAGAAGCATAATGCCCTGCCGATAGATATCTGCAACGAAATAATCCGGCGCTTCGAACACAGCGAGGATGAGCAGTACGAGGGCCGTATTGGCCAGACCGTCAGCATGGACCGCAGCATAAAGAAATCCACCGACCTGGTTATCAGCGGCAAACCCCACTGGCAGGACCTCGACGCTGAACTGTTTCGATCACTTGGCATCGCTATCCGGGAATTCCGCGAGACCTTCCCGTTCTTCAAGGGGCCGTTCAAGGACAGCGGTTACGCCATTCAGCGTACCAGGCCGGGAGAGCACTACCACTGGCATATCGATGGCGGCAGTCACGAATTCAGCCAGCGGCAACTGGTCGCCGTCTGGTACCTGAACACGGTTGATGGCCCGGGCGGTGAAACCGGGTTTTCTTACCAGGATGTCAGCATCAAGC
Source organism: Pseudomonadota bacterium (assembly GCA_039714155.1). Taxonomy (GTDB): domain Bacteria; phylum Pseudomonadota; class Gammaproteobacteria; order UBA9214; family UBA9214; genus SZUA-186. The sequence goes on from JBDLJX010000145.1 coordinate 4,447, forward strand.
CGGAGGCCGGCAAGCTGTTGCTGTTCCCGCCGTTCTGGACCCATGAGCATCGTGGTGTCACGCTGCAAAAAGGCGTCAAGTATATCGCCACCACCTGGGCCGTCTTTGCCTGAGCCGGATACGGCGGATGCAGATAGTCACCCCCCGGTCTGCTGCCGACTTTGCCAGCTATTACGAATTGCGCTGGAAGCTGTTACGTGCACCCTGGGACCAGCTGGCCGGC
>JBDLJX010000146.1:0-4555 GCA_039714155.1 Pseudomonadota bacterium
AGGCCATTGCCTGCGCACGGCGCCTTGCTGCGAAACACCACAGGAGCGCTGAACCCGGCAATATTATCTTGAAGGAGTACCATGACCGCCCGACTGCACAAATCAATGCCGCTGCTGGCATTGCTGCTGTCCGTGCTGGCTGCTTGTTCAGCTCCGGATAGCGGGACAGATGCTGCAGCTGCACCGGAGACAGTCGTCGTCAGCCTGCTGCTGTTTGAAGAACAGGAGCCTGGCATCGAACCCTACCCGGTACGCATCCTGGTTGGCATTGACTACCTTCGCATCGATGATGATCAGGATGATGGCGATTTTGTCTTGCTGAATCGCAACACCGGCAGCATCCACAGTGTCAGTCATGAAAATCGTAATATTCTGGTTATCAACAAGCAGCCGCTGGCGATGTCGATACCAGCCGATCTCAGCCTTCGGTATGAGGCATTACCCGACAATGATGCACCGACCATTGATGGCATACAGCCGCAGCAGTATCGCTATTATGCAAATGACGAACTGTGCTACGAGGCGGTTGTCGTACCCGGACTCATGCAGGACACGGTTGCCGGACTGATTGAATACGAAATGCTTCTGGCCGGGCAGCAGGCAGGCTCGCTTGAGAACACGCCGGCGCAGTTCAGGACACCCTGTTACCTGGCTCGCTATATTTTTGCGCCGGCCAGGCACATGCGACAGGGACTGCCGGTGCAGGAATGGGATGCAGCAGGCAACCGCCGCTTGCTGCTCAGGTTGGTGGCTGATGAATCTGTGCCGTCTTCGCTGTTTGAATTGCCGCAGGAATATGCAAGCTTTTCGATAAACCGCTCAACCGGCGACGCTGAGTGATTGCAGGCGGCAGCCGCCGGCGTCGCACTCCAGGACGCTGCCATCTTCATACCAGTCGCCCGGTACCAGGCGTCGCGCCGGCGTGTCATTGACGCTGATTTCGTGAATTCCCGGACGGTGGGTATGACCATGGATGAGTTGCGTGACGCCATGTTCACTCATGCTGCGAAGCACTGCCTGTGGCGAGACATCCATAATCGCTTCGGCCTTTTGCTGTTTTTCCTGTTCACTTGCCGCCCGCAACTGCATGGCCTGCTGCCGACGCTCAATCAGTGATTGAGACAGGAACGTCTGCTGCCATTGCAGATTTCTGACACGTCTACGCCAGGCCTGGTAGTCAGTGTCGTCGGTACACAGCGTGTCACCATGCATGAGCAGCACCGGCTTGCCATACAGATCGATTACGCTTGGATCCGTTAACAGGCTGCAACCGCTCTGTTCGGCAAAGCGCTTGCCCAGCAGGAAATCCCGGTTGCCGTGCATCAGGAAGATAGCAGTACCTGTCGATACGCAGCCCCTGAGGGCATCACACACTGTCCGGGCCAACGGGCTGTCGTCATCATCACCAACCCAGGCCTCGAACAGGTCACCGAGTATATACAGTGCATCGGCGTCCACCGCACGTCCGGCAAGGAAGCCGGTAAACAGTTGTGTCGACGCAGGCCGGTCCGCGTCAAGATGCAAATCGGATATGAACAGGGTGCACGACATGCGCACAAACTGCCATGTCAGTCTTCGACGACGGTTACCTTGCGTATGACCACTTCCATCATGGGCACATCCTGCATACCGTGGTTGGTTGTTGTCTTGACCTTTTCGATGGAGCGTACTGCATCCATGCCATCCGTGACCTTGCCAAACACGGTATAGCCCCAGCCCTGCGGCGTCGGTGAACTGTGGTTGAGGAAGTCGTTGTCCTTTACATTGATGAAAAACTGCGCTGTGGCGGAGTTCGGATCACTGGTCCGTGCCATGGCAACCGTACCGGTATCATTTTTCAGTCCGTTATCGGCCTCGTTCTTGATCGGGGCATTGGTCTTTTTCTGCTTCATGTCTGTATCAAAGCCACCGCCCTGGACCATGAAACCGGGGATAACACGATGGAAAACCGTACCATCGTAAAACCCGGCTTTTGCATACTCAACAAAATTGGCGACGGTCTCCGGCGCCTTGTTGCCATCCAGTTCCAGGGTGATAATTCCCTTGGTGGTTTCCATTTTTACGGTGACCATGCCGACTCCTTCAGGTTGTTTGTCTTGTGTGTAGCCGGCCACCGGGACAAGGCCGAGTGCCACTACCAGTAACAGATCAAGCAGATTTTTCATTGAAAATTCCCATGTATTTTTCCAGGTCCGCCAATAATATCGGCTTTGCCGTGCTTTACAAGCGGGCTGGGGTGTTTCAGGGCAGGGTTTTCGTTACCATGTGCGGCGCATAACCGGGATCACGCAATATGGACACCCTGAAAATCCACAACAGCCTTAGCGGCAAAAAGGAAATCTTTGTCCCGATAGAACCGGGCAAGGTGCGCATGTACGTTTGCGGCATGACGATTTACGATTATTGTCATCTCGGCCATGCACGCGTCATGGTGGTTTTCGATGTCGTGGTCCGCTACCTGCGCAGTCGTGGCTATGACGTCACCTATGTCCGCAATATCACCGATATTGATGACAAGATCATCAAGCGGGCCAACGAAAATGGTGAAACAATAACGGACCTGACCAACCGTTTTACCCGCATCATGCACGAGGATGCCGAAGCGCTGGGCATTCTGCCGCCGGATATCGAACCCCGCGCGACCACCTCGATGCAGGAAATCATTGCCATGATCGAGGCACTGGTAGAGAAGGGCTATGCCTACCAGGGTAATAACGGCGATGTTTATTATGATGTCAGCCGTTTTGAGAACTACGGACAGCTATCGGGCAAGAAGCTGGAAGACCTGCGTGCCGGTGAGCGCGTGGCCGTTGATGAATCCAAGGACGATCCGCTCGATTTTGTCCTGTGGAAAGCGGCCAAGCCGGAGGAGCCAAGCTGGCCGTCACCCTGGGGTGAGGGCCGTCCCGGCTGGCATATCGAATGTTCGGCCATGTCCACCAACTGTCTCGGCGCTCACTTCGACATCCATGGCGGCGGCATGGACCTGAAATTCCCGCACCATGAAAACGAGATCGCCCAGTCCGAGGCAGCAACGGGCGAATCCTTTGTCAATGTCTGGATGCACAATGGCTTCGTCAAGGTCGACGAAGAGAAGATGTCCAAGTCACTCGGCAACTTTTTCACCGTCAGGGAAATCCTCAAGCAGTACCGTGCAGAAGAGGTGCGTTACTTCATCCTTGCCAGTCATTACCGCAGCCCGCTGAATTATTCGCAGGAGAACCTGGAACAGAGCAAGGCAGCACTGGCCCGTTTGTACACGGCACTGCGAGGTATCCAGACCGGCCAGGTCGACCTGGCCAGGTGCGGCAGCTACATCGATGTTTTCAAGGCTGCCATGGACGACGACTTCAATACGCCGGAGGCCATTGCCGTACTGTTCGAGCTTGCCAGGGGAATCAATCGCCAGCGTGATGCCGACCCGGGTATGGCCGCTGACCTTGCTGCCTGCCTGTTGCAGCTGGGCGAAACGCTGGGGCTGCTGCAGGATGACCCCGAACACTATTTACGCGAAGGCAGTGACCCGAATGCAATCAGCGCAGTGGAAATCGAGGCGCTGATAGCCCGGCGATTACTGGCCCGGCAGAACAAGGACTGGGCCGAAGCCGACCGGATTCGTGATGAACTCGATGCCGCCGGCGTGGTGCTGGAAGATGGTGCTTCCGGAACGAGCTGGCGCCGTAACTAACATCTGTTCACGCATGCAGCTGTTCGGCTGCAAACAGGGTATTTTCCAGCAGGGTCGCAACCGTCATCGGGCCAACACCGCCCGGAACCGGGGTAATCCAGGCAGCGCGTTCCCTTGCCGCCGCAAAACCGATATCACCGGTCAGGCTGCCATCCTCAAGCCGGTTGATGCCAACATCAATCACCGTTGCGCCCGGCTTGACCCATTCGCCTTTCACAAGATCGGGCTTGCCAACGGCCACAACCAGGATATCGGCGCTGGCGACATGCTGGTCGAGGTTACGGGTAAACCGGTGGCAGGTTGTTGCCGTCGCGCCTGCCAGCAACAACTCCAGCATCATCGGCCGGCCAACGATATTGGAGGCACCGACAATCACGGCCTCGCGGCCGTAGAAGGGCTCTTTGGTGGATTCCAGCAGCGTAATGATACCGCGGGGCGTGCAGGAACGCAGCAATGGCCGGCGCAGTGCGAGGCGGCCGATATTGTAGGGGTGGAAACCGTCAACATCCTTGTCCGGGCGGATGTGTTCGGTCACCTTGTCCGGGTCTATCTGTTCCGGCAGGGGAAACTGCACCAGGATGCCATCGATTTCGTCATCGTTGTTGAGGGTCTCGATCAGGCCAAGCAGTTCGTCTTCCGGGGTTTGGCAGGGCAGATCGTAGGCACGCGAGAGCACACCGGCCTCGTCACACGCCCTGCGCTTGTTACGCACGTAGATTTCCGAGGCCGGATCCTCGCCAACCAGAATGACAGCCAGACCGGGAGGGCGCTGGCCACTGGCCAGACGGTCATCAATGCGGGATTTGACGGATTGTCGCACCCCGGCGGCGATCGCCTTGCCATCGATCAGTTGTGCAGTCATGAATG
>JBDLJX010000147.1:0-4529 GCA_039714155.1 Pseudomonadota bacterium
CGGTTGCCAGGCAGATGTTCCGGGTAGAACGGTCCTTTCCAGTGATCATAAGACCAGCCGGAGGTACCGATATGGATCTGTGCGCGTGCTGTGGTCACAGGAAGGGATCAACCCTTGATGCAGACCACGGGCTTCAGTTTCGCCACCTTGCGCGCGAGTCCCGCTGCATGCGCGGCATCGACCACGGCGTCGACATCCTTGTAGGCGCCCGGTGCCTCTTCGGCCACGCCACGTGAGGACGGACTGCGGATGACAATGCCCTGCTCAAACAGGCTGTCTGAGACCTGGCGTCCCTTCCAGAGTTTATAGGCCTTGCGGCGGCTCATGGCGCGCCCGGCCCCGTGGCAGGCCGAGGAGAACGCCAGGGCCTCGCCCTTGCCTGCACGATTGCCGGCCAGGATGTGGGAGGCCGTACCCATGGAGCCGCCGATCAGCACCGGCTGGCCGGTTTCGCTGAATACCTCGGGCAGATCCGGGTGGCCAGGGCCGAAGGCGCGGGTCGCGCCCTTGCGGTGGACGTACAGTTGCCGTGGCTGGCCATCGATGAGGTGGTCTTCTACCTTGCAGGTGTTGTGCGAGACATCGTAGAGCAGTGCCAGATTTGCTTCCGGGAGAATGCGTTCGAAGACCTCGCGGGTAAGGTGCGTGATGATCTGCCGGTTGGCCAGCGCACAGTTGATGGCGGCACGCATGGCGCCGAGGTAGGTCTGGCCGGTGTCCGAATCAATCGGTGCACAGGCCAGTTCGCGGTCCGGGAGCCTGATGCCATAGCGGTGGGCGCTGATGGCCATGGACTTGAGAAATTCCGTGCCGATCTGATGCCCCAGTCCACGCGAGCCGCAGTGGATGCTGATGACAATGTTCCCCCTGGCAAGCCCGAAGGTGGTGGCCGTGTCCGGGTCATAGATATCACTGATCTCCTGGACCTCGAGGTAGTGGTTGCCCGAGCCCAGCGTACCCATTTCGTTGCGCTGGCGTTTACGGGCATGCAGCGATACCTGTTCGGGTTGCGCGCCCGCCATGCATCCCTGTTCCTCGATGCGTTCCAGGTCTTCGCGATAGCCCCAGCCGCGCTTCACGGCCCAGCGGGCGCCACCCGAGAGCATGTCGGTCATGCCCCTGTCGTCCAGGTGGATGTTGCCGGTACTGCCGAGGCCGACGGGGATGGAATGGAACAGCGCATCGGCCAGGCGTGTCTTTACCGGTTCGATGTCGGCGCGCTGCAAGCCCGTGAGCAGGGTGCGCACACCGCAGGAGATATCGAAGCCGACCCCGCCTGCTGAAACAACACCACCCTGGTCGGCATCGAAAGCAGCCACGCCGCCAATCGGAAAGCCGTAACCCCAGTGTGCATCGGGCATGGCGCAGGATGCCTTGACAATTCCCGGCAGGGCAGCGACATTGATGACCTGCTCGCAGACCTTTTCATCCATGGCCTCAACCAGGGCCTGGCTGGCGAAGATAATGCCGGGCACACGCATGTCACCCTGCGGCTCAATGCGCCATTCGTAGTCCGAGATGCGTGTCAGTGTCGAAGTATCCATCGTCGAGTCCTGTGTTTAATTCTAGACGTCGACCACGCATTGCGCGCGCCATTCTCCGGGCCGGTCCTCGCGCACGAGCAGTTCCGTATAGGTTGCCCCCTTGACCTCTGTCGCGGGCTGGTGGCGGGCGACCTCGATGGCTTCCCCGCAAGCGGTGGCGTGCAGGCGGGTGCCGTCGAGCCCGACACTGAACCGGCTGAACAGCATGCGGCGGGTCGCCATCTCGTAGACCAGCGCGTTGAGCCAGTCAACGAACAGCAATTCCAGATCGGGTGCCTCACACTCGATGGTCACTGTCTCCCGGCAGCTTACCGTATCCGGGTCGGTGATAACTGCTGTGAGCGCGACCGCTGCTTCCTCAAAGGCCACCTCCGGTCGGCGGCCGCGTCCCCGTACACCGATATCGGCCTCGTGATGGAAGTGCTCCCACATGATGTCAGCTGGCGGCGCCTGGTTACTCTGCAGCCAGACCCAGTTTCTCGATGGCGATTTCACGCATGCGGAATTTCTGCAGCTTGCCCGTGACCGTCATTGGGTACGCGTCAACGAACCAGATGTGTTTCGGTATCTTGAAGTGGGCGATCCTGTCCTGGCAGAAATCCCGGATTTCAGCTTCTGTGGCCGTCATATCCTCGTGCAACTGGATCCATGCCATGATCTCCTCGCCGTAAAATTCATCGGGGATGCCGAAGACGGCGATTTCGGCGACCTTGGGATGGGTAAAGATAAAATCCTCGATCTCCCGCGGATAGATATTCTCGCCGCCGCGGATAATCATTTCCTTGAGCCGCCCGGTGATTTTGACATAACCCTCGGCATCCATCGTGCCCAGGTCGCCGGAGGCCAGCCAGCCACTGTCATCGATCGCCTTTGCCGTTGCCTCTGAATCACCGTAGTAGCCGCGCATGATGTGATAGCCACGGAAACAGATCTCCCCGACCGTGCCGAGCGGCACGGTCTGGCGAGACTCCACGTCGACGATCTTGACTTCCTGGTGCGGGAGATTGGTTCCCACGGTCCCGACCCGGCGTTCCAGGGTGTCTTCACGTGTTGTCAGGTGCGTCAGGGGCGAGGCCTCGGTTTCTCCATAGCCGATTAGTATCTCTCTGCAGTGCATGTCCTGCATGACGCGTTTCATGAGTGCCGGCGGGCAAGCGGCACCCGCCATGATGCCGGTGCGCAGTGTCGTCAGATTGAAGATCCCGAACGCCGGCAATTCGAGCTCGGCGATAAACATGGTGGGTACGCCGTGGATGGCGGTACAACCTTCGGTATCCACGGCCTTGAGTGTTTCAGTGGCATCGAAATGTTCGCCGGGAATAACGATGCAGGCGCCCACCGAAAGACACAGCAGGTTAGCCAGCACCATGCCAAAGCAGTGATAGAAGGGCACAGGTACGGCAAGGCGGTCGCTGGCAGTGAAATGCATGGCACGGGCCGAGAACCAGGCATTATTAAGGATGTTGTGGTGTGTCAGCAGTACGGCCTTGGGAAAACCGGTCGTCCCGGAGGTATATTGAATGTTAATGGGATCATCCCTGTCCAGGGAATCGCTGAGATCTGCCAGTTGCTGCGGGGTGATGGCATCACCGGCAGCCAGTACGTCCGCCCAGGTCGTAAAGCCGGGGAAGGGGCGTTCACTCTGTTCCGGTGCCGCCGGATCATAAATCACCACCCGCCGCAGTGCAGGAAAGTCTCCGTTGCCGATATCCCCGGGCTCGCTGTCCCTGAGTTCCGGCATGAGTTCAGTGAGCATCGCGACATAATCGCTGCTGCGAAACCCCGGGATGATAAACAGGCCGTTGACCGCCGAGCGCTGCAGTGCATAGGCCAGTTCTCCTGGCCGGTAGGCGGGATTGATATTGACCAGGATGACACCAATACGCGCCGTGGCGAGTTGCAGCAGCAGCCATTCGATATTGTTGGTCGACCAGATGCCAATGCGCTCGCCGCACTTGAACCCGCAACCCAGCAGTCCTCGTGACAGCGGCTCCACCGCGGCCTCCAGCTGCGCATAACTGAGGCGCCGATCCTGCGCGATCGATACCACCGCCTCGTTATCCGGGAAACATTCGGTGATGCCGGCGAGGTGCGCGGGGATCGTGGCACCGAGCAAGGATTCCTCACTGCCGCGGTGACAATAGCTGAGCGGTCTTGCTGACATTCACCTTTCCCGGTTTGGCATTGTGCAGGACACGCGGGTCAACGCTCGATGTCTGCCCAGTAGCGGTCGACGCTGTTCTGCAGTTCCTGCAGCAGCTGTTCATTGCGAGACGGTTTGAACAAATGATCGAAGCGACCCTGTTTCTCCAGATAGACCTCGATGGGCTGGCGCTGTTTCGGGATTTTTGTGTGCACCACCTCGCCATCGATGTATTCCTTCAACGGCCAGACGCCGGTCGCGACCGCCAGCCTGCCGATATCGGCCGAGTCGCGCGGGTCGAAGTCCCAGCCGGGCGGGCAGGGGGCCAGTGCAATAATCAGCCGCGGGCCCTTGAGCTGCCTTGCCTTTTCAATCTTGCGAGCCAGGTCCAGGGGCTCCGAGCCGATGACAGTCGCCACATAGGCCGGTTTGTGCGCGGCCCAGATGGAAAACAGGTCCTTTTTGTAACCGGCAAAGCCGCGCGGTCCCTTGCTGGTTGCCGTTCTGGCGGCGTGGGGCGTGGCGCCCGAGAACTGCTGGCCGGTGTTGCCGTACCCCTCGTTGTCATAGCAGATGTAGAGGAAATTCAGGTCCCGCTCCATGGCGCCAGAGGTGGCCGAGAGTCCCATACCGTAGGCGGCACCATCACCGGTCAGCACCACGACATCCAGATCCTCCGTGGCGGGCAGGCGTTTTTGCTCAATGAGGATATCCAGGGCATCCCGTATACCCTGCGCACCTGCCGGTGCCGATGCCATGGCCGTGTAGAGCCATGAACCACGAAACGGCGTGAACGGATAGACGGCCAGCAGGGTCATACAACCGGCCGCGTTGACAAATAC
>JBDLJX010000148.1:0-4520 GCA_039714155.1 Pseudomonadota bacterium
CGGCAGGATACGATATCTTCCATCAAAACAGGAAATGAAGAAAAAAGGCGGCCCGATGGCCGCCTTTTTCAGGACTACGTGCAAGCAACCGGATCAGAACGCGTAGGTCACCGCCAAAACGGCAGTGTACTGGTTCTCATCACCAACATTATTCACCAGCGGGCTGTCCTCGGCATCGTTCAGCATCCGGGTATAGTTGATGTTGCCAAGCAGGCCCCATTTGTCATTGAACTTGTAATGACCGGTAGCACTCAGACCGGCATCCTTGATACCGCTACTGGCCTGGTACTTGCTCAGGCCGCTACGGGCAGAGTCTTTGCCACTGACGCCGAAATAGCTCGACATATAATCATCATCTGCCCAGGTGACATGCGCACCGAGTTTCAGCTCAAAGGAGTCACTGACGGGTATCTTGTAACCACCTTTGAAGTACGCCAGGCTGCCGTCATGCTCACTGGAGACATCCGTTGCAAATGCCAGTTCGGCGGACCACGGACCCGCCTTAAAACCGAAAAAGGCACCGGCCTCGGTCGCGGCATCCACTTCTTTCATTTTCGAAACCTTTTTGTTGTCCACATCATCATCGCGTTTCAGACGGTATTGCAGTAATGGACCGAACTCGAATACTTCACTGTAGTCCCTGGACATAACATTCAGCTTCAGGCGACCGGCACTTTCGCTGCCGGCAGTACCACCCAGGCTGATATAACGGCCACTGTCCCAGTTGTACTTGCCAAACGGCACCACCCTGCCCTCGTAGTCATCAGAACCTTCGTAGTCAGGCTTGTAAGCACCACCCAGACCGATAAAACCCTTTCCGCCGCTCCTGGCGACGCCGGACATTTCATCATAAGCCATGGCAGGTGTCGCCATAACAGCACTACCCAGCAGCACGCTGACTGCAATCAGTTTGCTTTGTTTCATCATCATCTCCAGTACATTAATTAAATAGTGTTTAATTCGGTAGAACGCCAGACAAAAAATACCTTGTTGTTAGTCTGATGCCTCGACCGGCTTGCCGAACCAGCGCACCGCCAGTTCCTCCAGCAGTCCGGTACCTTCAACCCGTTTCAGGAAGTTCCCGGTCCAGTTGATATACAGCGGATCGGACCCCTGGATGGCAATACCAATCGGTTCATAGCTGAGCAGCGAGAACAGGGAAATAAAACCGGCATCCGGGTATTTCTTCAGCATGGCAAGACAAATGGGGTAATCGGTCAGGATGCCGCCAACCTTGTTGTCGTTGATCATGCGCACGCCGGCTTCATAATCTTCGATCAGGGTCAGAGAGGCTTTTGGTAACAGGACCTTGATGAATTCTTCACTCGTTGAACCTTGCAGGGCAGCCAGACGCGTTGCGGGAACATTGAGATTCTCCGCTTCCTCAGCCCTGGCAAGGCCCTCCTCCTTGGTAATGACGCACTTGCCCGAGGTCATGTAAGGCCCAATGAAGGCAACCGTCATATTACGCTGCGGATTCATGGTAACGTTGGAAATCACGACATCGACATCACCCTTTTCCAGGGCCGGTAGCAGTTTGTTAAACGGCAGGGTCTTGATGTTCAGTTTGACACCCATGCCGGATGCCATCAGGCGGGCCAGGTCGATATCAAAACCGACGAGTTTGCCATCGTCGAGCTTCTGGCTCATCGGCGGCATGTTGCCGGAGGTGCCCAGCACCAGCTCTCCCTTCTGCTGGATATTCGCCAGTGTTGAACCGGACCAGGCCGCAGGTGCAAAGGCGGTACCAACAACAAATACAAACAGTGAAAAAATCAGGGCAGGTAAACGGGTCACGGGCAACATTTCAGGTTCCTTGTCGTTGATTGGTTATTGGTCCATCCGGGTGATCCCGCAATACCCGGGACCACATGCGCCAGAGCGGCAATTTTACTCTATATAGAGTAAATGTCACCCGAAAATTAGCCGTAATAACGCATATATTTCACTCACTTATACGGCTGTTAGTCACGATTATCCACTGATGGCATCCCATGATCTCCCAGGACCTTCACCACCGCCGCTGTCAGTATGCCCAGATCTTCATCACTAATAACAAACGCTGGCATCAGGTACACCAGCCGGCCAAATGGTCTGACCCACACACCCTGCTGCACAAATGCCGGCTGCACCTGCCGCATGTCCACCGGGGATTTCAACTCAACCACAGCAATCGCGCCCAGCACCCGCACGTCCTCGACATGGTCAAAGAACTTGCAAGGTGCCAGTCCCTCCCGCAAACCCTGCTCGATCCTCCGCACGCGTGCCTGCCAGCTTGAGTCGAGCAACAGCCGCAGGCTGGCCAATGCCGTGGCGCAGGCCAGTGGATTGGCCATGAAGGTCGGTCCGTGCATGAACACGCCCGGCTCACCCCGGGCAATGCCGTCGCTGATCTCGCGTGTTGTCAGGGTCGCCGCCAGTGTCATGTAGCCACCCGTCAATGCTTTACCGAGACACAGGATGTCCGGTGCAATACCGGCATGTTCACAGGCGAACAGTTTGCCTGTGCGGCCAAAGCCCGTTGCAATCTCGTCAGCAATCAGCAGGACATCGTACCGGTCACACAGTTCGCGTACCCGGCGCAGGTAATCGGCGGAATAAAACCGCATGCCGCCGGCACCCTGCACGATTGGCTCAAGGATCACGGCGGCAACCTGTTCACTGTTCGCTGCCAGTGCCGCCTGCATCGGCCGGACTTCATCGTCCGTACAGGGCGCACCGAACGAACTGACGGGTGCATCGACAAAGATCTGTTTTGGCAGGCTGCCGGCAAACAACGCATGCATCCCGGTGACCGGATCACATACCGACATGGCGCCGAGGGTGTCGCCATGGTAGCCGTGACGTATCGTAACAAAGCGCTGTTTGCTGCTGGCGCCTTTTGTAGCCCGGTACTGGATAGCCATTTTCATGGCCACCTCCACCGCCACGGAACCCGAGTCAGAGAAAAATACGGACTGCAGGGGTGCCGGCGTCAGTGCAACCAGCTGTTCGGCAAGTTCAACCGCTGGTCGGTGGGTCAGCCCACCAAACATGACGTGTGCCATATCCCTGAGCTGGTCTGTGACGGCCTGATTGAGTACCGGGTGGTTATAGCCGTGGATCGCGCACCACCAGGAAGCCATACCATCGATCAGTTCACGACCATCCGCCAGCGTGATGCGCACCCCGTCGGCAGACGTTACCGGGTACAGCGGAAGATCACTGCCGATGGCGCTATAGGGGTGCCAGACATGCTCACGATCTGCCGCCAGCCAACCGCTGTCTGCCCCCGTTAATGAATCGTTCATGCGCACCCGCCATTATTGATAACGACAGGATTGTAATACAGCCCGGAATAATTGACCCATCCGCGCCGGAAACGTAACATCACACCTTAATATATGGGCGATTAGCTCAGCGGGAGAGCACTGCCTTCACACGGCAGGGGTCACTGGTTCAATCCCAGTATCGCCCACCAATCAAATCAATCAGTTAAAAACCACGACACCCCCTGTATGGGTTAACAACTGATTATTTGTCACACTGTTGTCACACTCGTTCGCGAATGAACGGAGTGTGACAGTGGCAACCTTCAGAAAACGCGGTCCCTACCAATGGCAGGCACAGGTCCGGAAAAAGGGCCAATCCCTTCAGACCAAAACCTTTGAGACACGCGCCCTGGCGGAGCAGTGGGCACGCTCTATTGAAGTCGAAATGGACAAGGGCGTGTTCGTCTCCCGCGCCGAGGCCGAGTCCACCACGCTCAAGGAACTGCTGGAACGCTACCTGGACGAGATAACGCCTCTGAAAAAAGGCGCGGCGTCCGAGACCAACCGCCTGCGCGCCCTGATGCGCCTGCCGTTGGCACATCGATTTGTCGCCAGCATTCGCGGGGTAGACATCGCCCGCTTCCGGGACGAGCGGCTGCAGAATGTCACTCCGTCCACCGTCAAAAGAGATCTTGTGCTCCTTGGCCATGCATTCGAAGTCGCCCGCAAGGAATGGGGCATCCACTTCCACAACCCGGTACGCGATATTAAACTGCCATCAGAGAACCGGCCACGGGACCGATGCCTGCAGGCAGGTGAAGAAACCCGCCTGCTTGAGACCTGCCGGGAGGCACGCAACCCCTGGCTGCTGCCCGTCGTACAACTGGCACTGGAGACCGCCATGCGCCAGGGGGAACTGATTCGCCTGCGGTGGGAACACATCGATCTGAATCGCCGTACCGCCCACTTGCCGGATACCAAAAACGGCGAGTCACGTACCGTACCCCTGTCGACGACCGCCGTCCGGGTGCTGCGCATCCTGCCCCGCAGCCTGCATGGGCAAGTCTTCCCCGGTGTCACTACCGAAGCCATCAAGCGCGCCTACATCCGCGCCGTGCGCCGGGCCGGCATCGAGAACCTGCGCTTCCACGACCTACGCCACGAGGCCACTACCCGGCTGTTCGAGAAGGGTCTTAACATCATGGAAGTCGCCAGTATTACCGGTCACAAGGATTTACGGATGCTGCGCCGGTATACGCATTTGAAGGC
>JBDLJX010000149.1:0-4463 GCA_039714155.1 Pseudomonadota bacterium
TGCCAGGGCGTCGGAAATTTACAGTTGAGACAGGGCCACAGGAATGGCCTGCCGGCATCTTCTCTGGCCAGTATCCTTTGGTCGCGATGCTCTGCGTCTGAGAGTGGAGGGGGGAAGGGCGGCGGGGCATTGATCTCGCGCTAGATGTCATCCCGGCCTGGGTTTTCTGGTAGCATCGCCGATCCGGATTGATTGAATACGAGTTCTATCCCGATCTGGAGGATGGGGTAATCAATTCAATTGGGGGGTATCCATGGAGGTATATTCTGGATTGACGTTTTCATATACCCATCAATATCATAAGGATATGTAAGTAGTGTGATTCCGGCCCCCGCACCATTTCTGTGTCCCGTATGACATTCTGCCAACAGCTTCTAAAAGGTTATGAAGTTGGCAATAACCATCAAGATACCAAAAACAGCAAGAAACAACGCTTCCTCAGGTTTTGGGGTAAATGCAGCAGCCTCTGTTTCCACGGGTTCAACCCTGACGATGTCGTCAATCGCAATGCTAATAACGGGAGTATCAGTGCCCGTGGCTTCCTCAACCCCCTGAACAGACCTGCCATCTACCGAACTGACATCAATGACGCGTTCAGCACCATCACTGGTCGTTATGCGTACCCGGTCACCTGTGACAATTACCGCACCGTTGCGAATCTGCTCCTGTAATGGCGAGGAGTCGCCGTCAGCCGGCTGCGTCGCCGCACAGGCGGACAACAGAACGGCAAGCACTGGCAACAACCAGGTCATAAACAGAAAAAGGTCTCAGGGCACATTTTTTCGTAATATAAAGAGATATGTGCCCGGACACAATTTCTGTTAACAGCGATATGCAATATTCAACCGGTTTTACACTGTTACGTATGCTCGTTCTGCTGTCACTGCTGACGCTTGCGAGCTACTCCTGTGACCGTTCTGCCGATCCGGAGCAGGGGTTACCGGCAATTCCTGAACTCGCCGTAGCGGATTTCGCCGTCCTGGTGCAGCAGCAGATCATGAATGCCCATGCGCATCTGCAGGCAAATCCACTGGATGCGGCGGCAAATGCCGAGCTTGGAAAAATACTGCATGCCTACAAGCTGCTGCCATGGGCCATCAGCTGCTACGAACGGGCACGTGTGCTGGAGCCGGACGATTACGCCACGGCCTATTACCTCGGGATCGCCCGCGCGCAGGCAGGCGCAGACGATGCCGCCATCGTGAACTTGCGCACCGCGCTGCGATTGCACCCGGGATACGCGCCGGCGCGATTGCGCCTTGCCGAACGGCTGTTCAAGACCGGCCGGCTGGACGAGGCGCGCGCGTTGTTTGAGGCCTTGCTGGCAAGTAATGCGGACTCTCCCCGGGCACACCACGAACTGGCGCAGGTGCTGGCCGCGCAAGGTGAGCTGCAGGCAGCGATAGACCACAATCGTCGTGCCATTGAGCTGTTCGAGAACTTCGCACCGGCACACTACGCGCTGGCACTGGCCTACCGCGACCGGGGTGAGGCGGAGCAGGCCGCCCGCCACCTGGCGCGCTATCAACAGCACCCGGACAGCAAGCCGCCGCATGTCGACCCGCTGCTGGAAGCACTGGCCGAACTCGATATCAGCGCCAGCGCCCATATTCGCCGGGCCAAGCGCCTGCAGGCCGCTGGTCTGCAGGTCGAGGCCGTGCAGGCGCTGGAGCAGGCGGTTGCCATGGAGCCGGAATCCATCGAGGCCCGCAGCCACCTGATCAGGCTGTATGCTGCATTCAACGATTTTGACAGGGCGCAACAGCAGTACCTCGCCGTGACGGCCATCCAGCCCAATGCCGCCATGGCGAATCTGCAGTTCGGCGAGTTTCTCGGCAGACTGGGGCGGCTGACAGAAGCGGCCGCAGCGTTTGAAAGAGTCCTTGAGACCAGCCCGGATCACACCATGGCCCATACCCTGCTGGGGCAGGCGTACGATGAAATGCAAAAACCAGACGCTGCCGAGCGTCACTACCGGCTGGCCCTTGCCAGCGATCCGCTTAACCACCAGGCAAGTATTCTGCTCGCTCGCCACCTGGCCAGGACCGGGCGCATCGACGAAGCCACGCCGTTGCTGATAAAGACACTGGATGCGACTGACCGGAATTATGCCTTTTATCTTTATCAGGTCGCGCTGGTCTACGCCGACGCGGGCCAGTCCGGCACGGCGCGGGATTACCTGCAACAGGCGAGGGATGTGGCGGCAGCAGGCGCCCAACATGGCTTGCTGGAACAGATTGCACAAACCGGACGGCAATGGCAAGAGGATAGGGGGTTATGAAAACATCGCGAAAGATTATAAGAATCGTAGCGGTAACCGCACAGCTTCTGCTGGCCGGGTGTGAGCGGGAGCAGCCAGCCACCACAGCCGCGATACCCGCGACGAACTACCCGTTTGTGGACGTCACTGACGCCGCTGGCCTGGCATTCACCCATTTCAGTGGCGCAACCGGGGCGTACTACCAGCCCGAGGTCTTCGGCCCCGGTGTGGCCTTGCTGGATTACGATGCCGACGGTGATCTGGATATCTACCTGCCACAGGCCACGATGCTGGATCCCGGTCGCGAACCGGAGCAGGCGCTGTTCCCGCCGCCTGCAAGCCACTCGCCGGGAGACCGTCTGTTTCGCAATGAGCTGCAGCCCGGTGGTGCGCTGCAGTTTACCGATGTCACGGCCGAAGCCGGCCTCGGTCGGCAGAGCTATTCCCAGGGCGTGGCCGTCGGTGATTATGACAACGACGGCGATGCCGACCTCTACGTGACCGGGTTCGGTCCCAACAGCCTCTATCGCAACAATGGCGATGGCAGCTTTACGGATATCACTACCGAGGCCGGTGTGGACGAATCGCGCTGGAGCAGCAGTGCGGCATTCCTCGATTATGACCGGGACGGTGACCTCGACCTCTTCGTCACCAATTACGTGCACTTTACGGTGGCCGGCAACAAGCAGTGTGCCGGCGCGGACGGCAAGCTCGACTATTGCGGGCCGCAGGCCTACGAGCCGGTGCGCGACCGGCTATTCCGCAATGACGGTGATGACCGTTTCACCGATTTCAGCGATGCGGCCGGGCTGGGGGATGCATTCGGGCCGGGGCTGGGTGTGACCTGCGCGGATTTCAACGGCGATGACTGGCAGGACATCTACGTTGCCAATGACGGCAAGGAAAACCAGCTGTGGCTCAATCGTGGCGACGGCACGTTCGGGAACAATGCGCTGATGGCCGGCGTGGCCGTCAATGCCTATGGCAAGGCGGAGGCGAGCATGGGCGTGACCGCCGGCGATTTCGATAATGACGGTGACGAGGATCTGTTCATGACACACCTCAACCGTGAGACCAACACGCTCTATCTGAATGACGGTGCCGGCAACTTCCTCGACGTCACGGACCAGCGCAAGCTTGGCCGTATCAGCGTGTCGTATACCGGCTTCGGCTCCGAGTGGTTCGACTACGACAACGACGGCGATCTCGACCTGTTTATCGCCAATGGCGCCGTGAAGATCGTGGAGACCCTGCGCGGCCAGCCGTATCCCTACCAGGAACGCAACCAGCTGCTGCGCAACGACGGCACGGATGGCTTCACCGATGTGACCGCCCTGGCCGGGCCGGCGCTGAAACTTGTCGAGGTTAGCCGCGGCGCCGCCTTCGGCGACCTCGACAACGATGGCGACCTCGACATCGTGGTGGCCAACAACAACGGCCCGACCCGGCTATTGCGCAACCAGGCGGGTGGCGGTCATCACTGGCTGACCCTGAAACTGGTCGGCACGCGTGCCAACCGCGATGCCATGGGTGCACGCGTGGCGGTATTGCGCAAGGACCGGGTAGCGCTCTGGCGCCGCGTCCATACCGATGGCAGCTACCTCAGCGCCAGTGATCCACGGGTACACTTCGGACTTGGCGCAGACACGGCACTGGCAGGTGTCCTTGTCATCTGGCCGGACGGGGCGAAGGAAGTCTGGCGCGGCATCAAGGTCGATACCTTTAACACGTTGCAGCAGGGCGATGGCGAGCGCTGGAACGGGGAGCTCTGATGATTTCCAGTGGATGATCGGATATTGGTCTGAAAATGTCGGTGGCAACGTGTGCGCACACATTTACCACCGACTACTTGATTGACTGATTAAAACGCAGTAGAAGCCTATCTCGTTTCAGCTTCGAGTTTCCTGATGCGCTCTTTCAAGCGATTGATTTCTGCTTCATTGGACCCGGCTGCCGGCGCACCGTATGCAGGAGCGCCACCATAACCAGGGGCTGCGCCATAACCGGGAGCACCACCATAACCATAGCCAGGGGCACCACCATAACCGGGATCACTACCATAGCCATAGCCAGGGGCACCACCATAACCGGGATCACCACCATAACCGGGATCACCACCATAACCATAGCCAGGGGCACCACCATAGCCATAACCACCACCCGGATAACCACCACCCGGATAACCACCACCCGGATAACCACC
>JBDLJX010000150.1:0-4326 GCA_039714155.1 Pseudomonadota bacterium
CCGGGCATGGTGAGGTCCATAACCAGCACGTCCGGCTGGCGATTGAAATATTCCGAGCACGCCTCTTCACCACTGCTGGCCTCCGCGATCACGTCTATATCTGAAGTACTTTCCAGCAGCCGTGCATATCCTGCGCGCACGACTTCATGGTCATCTGTCAGCAGCACCCTGATAGACATCATTAACTCCGTGGTTCACAGTACAGTGGCAATGTTACAGTCACAGTCACCCCCTCCCCGGGTGCGGTCTGTATATTCAGCATACCACCCAGGGCACTGGCACGCTCCCGCATCCCGATCAGCCCCATCCCCCAGCCGCGGGTATTCGGGTCCATACCCACACCGTCATCCTGAATGGATGTCCTCAGCGACGTAACCGGCATGGTATCCGCATCGTCAGGCAGGATGGCATCGATACGATCAATTTCAATGGCGACATTGCGGGCGTTTGCGTATTTCGCGATATTGGTCAGGCATTCCTGAACAATGCGGTAGATCGTGATATTTGTCTGTTCACCCAGATCGTCCAGCTCTGTATTGATGAAGAGTGTGCAGTCCGTGTCCGGATGTCTGGATCTCCACGAATCCACTTCCTCGCGAAGGGCATCCCCCAGGCCCAGATTATCCAGCAAGCTCGGTCGCAACTGCAGCATCGTGGAATGGACAAACTCATAGATACGAGCCGAGACAGCCTTGATGGCCGCCGCACTGTTTACCAACCGGCAGTCGCACCTGGCGGCGAACTCGCTGATGATTTCCGCATCTGCCTGTATAGCGGAGATGCATTGCCCCATTTCATCATGTAGTTCCCGTGCCAGATGGCGACGTTCATTCTCCTGCACCACCAGTGATTCACCAACCAGCATGCGGTTCTCGTCGAGTAATTCGTGGACCTCTTTTTCAGCACGCTTGCGTTCCAGGATCTGGCCCCGAAGTTCACGGTTTGTCTCGGAAAGCTGGGTGGTACGCTTGTCAACCTCGCGCTTGATGAGAATATTGAGAATCATGCTGAAGAGTATGATTCCGAACAGGAGAACCAGCAAGTACCAGTACCTGCGCATCACCTCTGCAAAACTGATGTCGCCGGATACCTGATAGGGCCCAATGCCGAGTTCCTGAAACAGTTCGTGAACCCGATGATAGTCGAGTGGTACGGTCCAGCCGATATACCTGCCTGCCTGTGTTGCAGGATCATCACGGGTCATCTGCAGGAGTGCAATAGCAACATCCCGTGCAAGCGCATCGGGTGCCGTTGTAGTCTTGGCAAATGCCCATTCCGGGTACAGGCGCGTGCTACGGAGCAGCGGAAAGTCTTCCGACATTTGCGGATTCAGTACATTAAAATCTTCCAGATTGATAGCACCCTGGTCGGCAAGGCGTTCCAGGATACCGGTACGTACGGTGCCGGCATCCACGAGTCCGTCCCTGACCGCATAGACTATCTCGTCCTGCGGGAAGCCCATGAAACGAAGTTCCGACAGTTCTGTGAAAGGATCGACACCGGCCTCCTTGAGCTCCCGCCACGCCATCTGAAAGCCACCGAACGCCGCCTCGGCGACGGCAGCAAAGGCCTTGCCCTTGAGGTCTGCAAGTGACCGTATGTCATTGCGATGCGCACGTGTGAAGATGACCGCACCGAACATCCTGGATGGCGCACCAAGGCGATCATTCAGCAACGTGATAATGCGCGAGATGCCATGATGGGATTCCAGTTCCACATAATGGCCGGGGTTGGTAAGAATAAAGTCAAGTTCACCCCGTTCCTCGGCCTCATGCATGCCTTCCAGTGTTAGCGGTACCAGGCGAAATTCGTATCCTGCGATCTGGCTGGACAGGTAGTCAATCGTGGGCGTCCACATGCGGATTGCCGTTTCCGGGCCGCGATGGGCAAGCACACCAATAGAGCAAATTTCCCTGGGATCCGCCCTGGAAACACCGGGGAGCAGCACAAGCAGACCGGCAACCGACAGCAGTATTACCCGATAGAACGTCATTAGCCGGTACCTGGCAGATCCATGAGTGTGAGCTTGCATGATTCTATGCTAATCAAAATTCTGCCTAGTAAGAATGAGGATTTTCCCTATTTTAAACACATTTTCATTACCTATTATCTGACTTATTGCAGGCGAATAACCTGAGAGAAATAAATCCTGCCTGCATCCTGAAACCAGCATATCAACAAAGGCGGGGCAACATCAGGGAATACAACAATATCTGTAGACATTCGGGGCCACACATATTCTCACCACAAGATAATACCGGAGGTTACACCCACATGTTCAAATTCAAAAAATCCAGCATTGCAGCATCTGTCTGCGGCCTTTTGTTCCTCGGTACGACCGGCGCGGCACTGGCCAACCCACCGGACCAGGACGGCTTCACGCTACAGGGCAACTGTGCACAGTTGCCTGCAGACCGTACCACCGAGTTCCACGGCAACCCCATGACCAGCAACCTCAATCTGGCCATGGCAGGTAACCAGTGGGTGGTGTTCGATCATTTCATGCAGGCGTTCAATGAACTGCGTGCCAAGACTGACAAGAAAGTCGATCTCACTGCAATCGGTAACCAGCCGCGAACCTTTGCCGGGCTGCAGAAAAGAGGTGCCGACTATTTCATCGAGTTGATCCCGCCGGGCCAGGAACGTAACCAGATCAAGTCGGGCTGCATGCTGCTTGGCAACGAAGACGATCGTAACTTCCTGCCCACCAGCATCCAGGTCAATTTCGACGTGTTCACCAGTACCAACTTCAACCTGATGCGCGATCTGGCTGCCAGCGGGTTTGTCACGGAAGCGGTACCCTATATCCGCAACCAGCTGACACTGATGACCGACGAGCTCAACACCCCGGGAATTGGTGACGGTGCCGATCCGATCGTCGATGCAACCCTCGATCTGCTGGATCCGGGCATCCGGGTTTCTGAGGTGGATCACATCAACGAGGGTGTCCATCGCGGCATCAATAACCTGTATCGCCGGATGGACGAATACACCCGTCTGAACGGCACAGCTGGCGAGATTGCCGCCCTGGATGAGTTGCTGGCTGATGTGGCCGATCCACAGGCTGGTTCGCCTGCCGAGACCCGAACCATTGAAGAAGGCATCACCACCAACTTCAATCTGGCCACCAATGCACAGTGTTTCTATTCAGGTCACGCAACCATTCTGGAAGGTACGCTGCGCATGTGCGAATTTGCCATCCTCAACAAGGCCAACACCCACGAAACCCGCGTGCACCACGTAGAGACACCTTCGCGCATCCTGGCAGGTACTTCCGATGTGGGTCCGGTATGGGTATCCGAGCTGCAGCTGGCGGTCAACAACGGCGATGCTGTGAGCGGTTATCAGCCGGCCGATGACGTCAACTTCCCCGTTGTCTACTCGGTCGCCTTCCTGGCCACCATGGACGACGACCATCAGAAACTGGCCCGCAAGTGGGTCGATTTCCTGCTGAGTCCCGAAGGTGTTGAGATCTATGTCGACGGTGGATTCTCGGCACTGACCGGCACTGAACAGGGTGAGCGTTACTCGATTGATGAGGACGACAATCTCGTCATCGAGAAGTTCACGCCCTAGCACGATCTTCCGGTCCTTACCGGTGAAGGCCTGCCTGCGGGGGCGGGCAGGCCTTTTCCCGAACACGGATGCATCGATAGACAAAAAATCAACAACAACCAGGAATACAGCAATATTCGACAACATTAATCCACAAAGTGAGGAGTTAAAACAATGAAACGACAATATTCCAGGCGACTGCGCCTGTATAGCCTGTGTACCCTGGCCGTGGCGGGCCTGACAATGGGCCTGAGTCCTCAGGTCATGGCGGCCAAAGCCAAGGAAATCACGCTGATTCACGTCAGCGACGTCCACGGCCACATACGTTCACACGACGAAGACTTCATCACCTCCGGAAACCGCGAGAACGCCGGCGGCGTTGCAAAACTGGCGACCGGCATCAAGGAGATCCGCGAACGGGTCGGTGTTGAAAACACCCTGACCTTTATGGTCGGTGATGCGACACACGGTGGTGGCGAAGTATTGTTCACCCTGGGTAATGCCATTATGCCGATTTTCAACTCCCTCGGCATTGACGGTTTCGTGATGGGTAACTGGGACTGGGCTTACGGTACTCGCGTAACTCGCAACCGTTATGTTGATGATCTGAAAGGCACTATCATCATGTCACCTAACAACCAGACCACGCTGAGTGGGTCTATTCCAGCATGTACCGGTAAAGCAGGCCCCGACGTCTGTAATGTTATTCCTGCCAATTTCGATGTTGTGGCAAATAACGTTTACTGGTTTAAACAGAATGCCGTTGGTGCA
>JBDLJX010000151.1:0-4319 GCA_039714155.1 Pseudomonadota bacterium
GATCACTGGTCAATAATGGTGGCTTCACTTTCAACAGCGGCACCTTCAACCTGACCAATGACAACCTGAGCATTGGCCCAGGTGGCTTGCTGGGCGCTGTGTTGCCACTCAGTTACGGCAAGACGGTTAACGTAACCAATACCACGACGGTTGATGCCTCCGGGTTTTTGTATCTCAATGGCGGTTCGTTCGCGTCAGGTAATATCATCAACAACGGTCAGGTAGAACTCGATGGCTCGCTTTCAAATCTCGGTGGTGCCATTAGCAACAATGGCCTGCTCAATGGCGACGGGCGTATCAGTGCAGTATTGACGAACAACGTGGGCGGTGAGGTTCAGGTTGCCAGTGGCGATACCCTGCGTTTCACTGCGGCGGGCAACACCAATAGTGGTGAAATTATTCTGGCCGGTGGCACCGCGCGTTTTGACCAGGACCTGACCAATACGGCCGGTGGCGTGATTAGCGGACGCGGTACGCTGTACGCAGACGCCGGATTGAGCAACCAGGGCAACATTGGTTTGAGCGGTGGTTTTACCGATCTGCATGGCGACATTAATAATGTTAGCGGCGGCAGCATCATCGTTTCGGGTAATGCCACTGCAAGTTTCTATGATGATGTCGTACACAACGGCACCGAGATCCGGGTCAGCAGCGGCAGTAGCGCCGTGTTCTTCGGTGCGGTCTCCGGCGCCGGCTCCTACACCGGAACCGGTTCATTATTCTTTGAAGGCGATCTGATGCCGGGCAACAGCCCGGCGCTGGTCGATATCAGCGGTGACATGAGTCTCGGCCTCAACAGTCATACTACGATGGAGCTGGGTGGGTTGCTGCGCGGAGACGAGTACGACGCCTTCGATATTGGCGGCATCCTGACACTGGATGGTGAGCTCGATGTAGCACTTTATGACCTGGGCAGCGGCCTGTTCACACCGGGACTGGGTGACAGCTTTGATTTGTTCATGGCCGACACGATCCTGGGCGAGTTTGACCTGTTGACCCTGGCTACCCTGGGCGTCGATCTGGGTTGGCAGCTGGATTTTCTGGCCGATGAAATCGGCTCGACCGATGTAGTGCGCCTGAGTGTTGTTGCCTCAGCCGTGCCGGTACCTCCGGCCATATGGTTGTTCGGCTCTGGCTTGCTGGGGCTGATCGGTATCGCCCGTCGCCGGCAGCGTCACTGAGTCCCGCCCCAAAGGGGTTTGGTCATGCGGCGATTCATCACTCGAACGTTGGGATTCCTGCTGCTGGTAACCGCTGCACCGTTACTGGCAGATACGTCACCCAACAACAAACACGCCCTGCCGGCGCAGGCCAGTCCAGACATTCAGGGGCTGGCTCAGGCCCAACAACGGCCTGACGGGGCGCTGGTGGCACGCGAGCGCATCAGCGGCACCGGGCACATCCGGACACCGCACCTCATCATTGAGGGCGCACTGGCGCCCGGCAACAGCCCCGGCTGTATCACCTTTGGTGGTGATGTCACGTTTAGCTTTTCAGCGACCATGAGCATGGAGATCGCGGGTCTCACGCCGTGTACCGAACATGACCAGATCGATGTGGCCAACCTACTCACCATCAACAGTGCCACGCTGGAAATTATCCTGATCAACGGATTCGTACCCGCGTTCGGGGATGCCTTTGACATCATGAACTGGGGCAGTATCACCGGCACCTTCGGTACGATTGACACCAGTGCCGCCATTTTGCCCGCCCCGTTGGTATGGGACACTTCACAATTGTATGTAACCGGCGAGCTTATTGTTGATGTGGTGCACTATATGGATGGTGATCTCGCCCCCTGGAACAACCCGGACGGTATGATTAACGCCGCCGATGCGCTGATCGCACAACAACTGGTGCTGGGACTGCGCACCCCCGGTGCCTGGCAGTACGCCCATGGCGATATGAATGCCGATGGCGCTATCAATGTTGCTGACCAGTTATTGATTACAAGAGCCGTGCTCGGGTTTTAATGGAGAGGAATCCCTTATAAACCAAATGGACGTGAACACATGAGCATTGTTCATGCCATCGATCAGGTCCTGTATCTCTATGGCCGATTCCCAGTACCAAACAGATATTCGTTTGTGATGCTTGAACGCCAAGTTCTGTCGGCTGTTTCTTTTTGTTGGATTACTTCAGGCCGCCAGGTTAAATAATGGCCGCTGTGCAGCCGATTGCAGACCTTAAGTAGCCTCAACTCACTAGCGCACTTTAATATTTATGGGAAAGGTTGGTTGGGTGTTGAACTGCCTACACAGTGCCTACACGGCTAGTGCCGCTCGGCGAAGATATTTATAACTTATTGTTTTAATGGTGGGCCCGGAAGGACTCGAACCTTCGACCAAGGGATTATGAGAATCACGCACACATACTCCGAATGACAATTATATATGCATATAAGCACATGCGGCTGTCTACATAGCGTCTACATGGCATGCGGTAATTGCATTTGAAATCTGTAACTTATTGATTTAATGGTGGGTCGTGAAGGATTCGAACCTTCGACCATCGGATTAAAAGTCCGGTGCTCTACCAACTGAGCTAACGACCCAATGTCCTGAAAATGTTTCCAGATGACCGTCCCGAGCGGGAGGGTGGAATCATACTTTGCTGACCTGAAATGGCAAGCATGAAACGGTTAAATCGCGAAAACTGCATGGCAGCCGGTTTACGTAAGCTATTGGGCAGCAGGTGAAAATCCACCAGTGATCAGAAATAGCGGGTGGGATCCGGTATACCGGCGGCACGGAAGCCTTCCGCCCGCAGCCGGCAGGCATCACACTGTCCGCAGGCCCGGCCCTCTGCATCGGCGGAGTAGCAGGACACTGTCTGGGCGTAGTCGATGCCCAGGCGTATGCCTTCCCGGATAATCTCTGCCTTGCTGAATTCTATCAGCGGCGCATGGATGCTGAACTGCCCGCCTTCGACGCCGCCTTTGGTTGCCAGTCGCGCCAGTTGTTCGAAGGCGGCAATGAATTCCGGACGGCAATCCGGGTAGCCGGAGTAATCCACGGCATTCACGCCGATAAACAGGTCCCATGCACCCAGCACTTCTGCCCAGCCCAGTGCCAGTGACAGGAACACGGTGTTACGTGCAGGGACGTAGGTCACGGGGATGCCCTGTACTGCATGGTCTGGAACGGCAATGGCGTCATCTGTCAGGGCCGAGCCACCGAAATCGCCCAGGCCCAGCTGGATGACCTTGTGCTCATGCACGTTGGCAGATTGGGCCAGCCGTTTAGCCGCGTTCAGCTCGGCATTATGGCGCTGACCGTAATCCAGGCTGAGGGCGTAGCAGTCGAAGCCCTGTTCCTGTGCCAGTGCCAGGGCGGTGATGGAATCGAGTCCACCGGATAACAGGACGACGGCTTTGGGCATCTAGCAGATCCCCTCTCCCCGACCCTCTCCCGGAGGGAGAGGGGGGTGATTATTATTGATCCATATTTCCAGCATAAACATTCGTACAACAGGTTAAGACGTTATCTCCCGGGAGTATTGCCCCACAGGTATTTATGCAACTGGATCTGCATCCGTACCGGCAACCGGTCTTGCAGAATCCAGTCAGCGAGTTCAGTTGCATCCTGTTGCCCCCGGCTCGGGGAGAACAGTACTTCGCAGCGTGCCGGCAAGTCATGCGACTGTACCTGCTCAACGGCCCAGTTGTAATCATCGCGGCTGCAGATCACGAACTTCACCTGGTCCCTGTTCCCGAGATGCTGCAGGTTGTCATAGTGATTGCGTTCAACCTCACCTGACCCGGGTGTCTTCAGGTCCATCACCTTGATAACGCGCGGATCAACGTCGGCAACTGCCAGTGCGCCACTGGTTTCCAGCGAGACCAAGTATTCCGCGTCACATAATTTTACCAGCAAATCCAGGCAAGCCTTTTGCGCCAGTGGCTCACCGCCGGTCACCGTGACATAGCGTGTCTGATAGCCGGACACCTGTTCCAGAATAGCATCCAGCGACATCCACTCACCGCCCTGGAAGGCATATTCGGTATCACAATAGCCGCAACGCAGCGGGCAACCCGTCAGGCGCACGAAGACGGTCGGAAGCCCGACCAGGGTCGATTCGCCCTGCAGGGAGAAGAAAATCTCGGTAATGCGCAGGCGGGGAGTATCTGACATGAGATCTGGTGACAGGGGGGGGGATTAACTCAACCGCAGGATGGGTACGCCGCGCCTTACCCATCCTGCAACTACTGAACGATTACATTCCCGGTCAATGCCCTTCTTTCTTCATTCTCTTTAAACGGTCACCGGCAAGGCGTGCCGCGGTGGAACCGGGGTAGTCGGAAACAATAGCCTCCAGTG
>JBDLJX010000152.1:0-4317 GCA_039714155.1 Pseudomonadota bacterium
CCACGATGACGAGCCCTCGCTTGATCTTTGAATCCACAGCACATTTTCTTCAGTCGGAAATACAGTCCGTATTCCGCTCCTTCAGAAAATGCGCTGTGAATCCAAATCTCTGCGCGATCATCTCGCCCCGCGGTGAGAAGTGCGGGCTAGATGTCGGATTACGGCCTCTGGCCTGAGCCGACCTGCGATGGTTGGCCCCCTGTGGGTTGCACTGAAAAGACCGGAATAATCAATATATGCAACTGAAACCCGAACAACTCGATACCCATCTGCGCAAGCAACTGGCGCCGGTGTATTTCATCAGCGGTGATGAGCCGCTGCGGGTCATGGAGGCCGCCGATGCCATTCGGGCAGCGGCACGTGAGCACGGTTATGACGAGCGTGAAGTGCTGACGGTCGAGTCCGGTTTTGACTGGGGCCGGCTGGATTCAGCCGGTGGCAGCCTGTCGCTGTTTTCGCAGCGCCGGCTGGTGGATTTGCGCTTGCCGACCGGCAAGCCGGGTGATGCCGGTTCGAAGGCACTGCGTGCCTGGACTGAGCAGCCACCGGAAGACACGCTGTTGCTGATTACTGCCGGCAAGCTCGATCCGAATGCACGCAAGGGTAAATGGGTGCAGGCGCTCGACAAGGCCGGTGTTGTTGTGTTTGTCTGGCCACTTGATAGTCAGCAGTTCCATACCTGGGTACGAACGCGCATGCAGCGCCGGGGACTGGAACCGACACCGGCAGCTGTCACCCTGCTGGCCGACCGCGTCGAAGGCAATTTACTGGCCTGCGTGCAGGAAATCGACAAACTGTACCTGTTGCGCAGCGCCGGTCCGGTCGATGCGGATGACATTACTGCCGCGGTTGCCGACAATGCCCGTTTCGATGTTTTCAACATGGTCGATGCTGCACTGGCTGGCGAGGCTGCCCGCAGTGTGCGCATGCTGCAGGGATTACGCGGTGAAGGCATGGCGCCGCCTGTGGTGTTGTGGGCGCTGGCGAAAGAGATCCGGCAACTGGCCGCCATGGCAGCAGTCGTGGCAGGTGGCCAGACAATCCCGAAGGTGCTGGCGCAATACCGTGTCTGGGCAAACCGCAAGACCGTGGTCGGCAAGGCCTTGCAGCGCTTGCAGGGGCAGGGCGGCAACCGACTGTTGCGACGTTGTGCCCTGATCGATCGCGTCATCAAGGGGCAGGCTGCGGGAAACGCGTGGGATGAACTGTTACAATTGACCCTGTCACTGGCAGGTGTGCAAGGCATTCCTGCCAGTGGCATACGGGAAACCGGGTAGGATGTGACATGCGTACCGGTTTTTGCAGCTTGGGTCGGGCGCGATAGCGCCGTAACCCGGCAATTCGTAATGTTGGGTTACGGCCTTCGGGACAATCTGATGAGTGCTAAAGCAGAATCCATGGATTTCAACCTGCCTGCCTACATGCAGGAGGTCGGCACGCGTGCGCGTGCCGCGGCACGTGAGATCAGCCGCGCCGATACCGGCATGAAGAATGCTGCGTTGAATGCGATCGCCGACGCCATCGAGCAGGCCGCCGGTCAACTCAGGACCGAAAACGAGAAAGACCTCGCCACCGGCAAGCAGCACGGTCTCGATGCCGCCCTGCTGGACCGGCTGGAACTTAACGACGAACGCATTACCGGTATGGCAGAAGGCCTGCGCCAGATTGCCGCGCTACCGGACCCGGTCGGCAGTATTTCCGATATGAACTACCGGCCGTCCGGCATCCAGGTGGGCCGCATGCGTGTGCCGCTGGGTGTCATCGGTATCATCTACGAGTCACGCCCGAATGTAACCGCCGACGCCGCCGGTCTGTGCCTGAAGTCCGGTAATGCCGCGATCCTGCGTGGCGGTTCGGAAGCCATTCATTCCAACCAGGCAATCGCCGCCTGTATTCATCAGGGCCTGTCGAGCGCCGGCCTGCCGGCCGATGTCGTGCAGGTGATCGAAACCACCGATCGTGCCGCGGTCGGTGAGCTGATCCGGAACGAGGACTGTGTCGATGTCATCGTGCCGCGCGGCGGCAAGGGTCTGATCGAGCGTATCAGCAAGGAATCCCGCGTACCGGTCATCAAGCACCTGCACGGTGTCTGCCACACCTACATCGATGATCTCGCGGACATCGACAAGGCCGTCAAGGTATCAATCAATGCCAAGACCCAGCGTTACGGCACCTGCAACACCATGGAGACGCTGCTGGTTGCCGGTGGCATTGCGGGGCGTGTCTTGCCGGAGCTGGGGCAACGCTACGCCGACGCCGGTGTGGAACTGCGTGGTTGCGAAGCGACCCGCAAGATATTGCCGGATATCAATACAGCGACGGAAGGGGACTGGGAGGCCGAGTACCTGGCACCGATCCTGGCCGTCCGGATTGTCGACGGTCTGGATGCCGCCATCGATCACATTGCACAGTACGGTTCCAGTCATACTGATGTCATTATCACCGAGTCCCTGCCGCGTGCACAACGCTTCCTGCGCGAGGTCGATTCCAGCTCGGTGATGGTCAATGCGTCCAGCCGTTTCGCCGATGGCTTTGAGTACGGACTTGGCGCCGAGATCGGCATCAGTACCGACAAGTTGCATGCGCGCGGCCCGGTCGGGCTGGAGGGGCTGACGACGTTGAAGTATATTGTCATCGGTGATGGCCACATTCGTACGTAACCAGTGTGTGTTTCACCGCAAAGACGCAAAGGACGCAAAGAACCCTGTTTTTACTAAACCCGCCATATGAAACGTCATTCCTGTCTCGCAGGGAAGGTATTTATTTAGCCTGCAGCCTGCAGCCTGTCGCCTGCGGCCTCAGTCCATGATCGGCATCCTCGGCGGCACTTTCGATCCGGTTCATTTTGGTCACCTGCGGCCGGCGCTGGAGGTGTACGAGGCGCTCGGGCTGGAGGAGCTGCGGCTGATCCCGAGTAATGTGCCGCCGCATCGCCCGTCACCGCTGGCATCACCGACCCAGCGGCTGGCCATGTTGCGCGCCGCTATTGGCGACACGCCGCATTTCATTATTGATGAGCGTGAGCTGGAACGTGATGGCCCCTCCTATACATTTGATACCCTGGTGTCGCTGCGCCAGGAACTGGGTTCCGTCAGCCTGTGCCTGTTGATCGGGATGGATGCCTTCCGCGATTTGACGAGCTGGCACCGCTGGCACGAACTGATCGACCACTGTCACATGGTTGTCATGACCCGGCCGGGGGGCAGCTTGCCGGAGACCGGCGAACTGGCCGGGTTTGTGAGTCAGCACAAGGTGACAGAGGCCGGCATGCTGGCAAAGCAGGCGAGTGGCCGGTTGCTGTTCCTGCCGGTGACCCGGCTGGAAATATCCAGCACCACGATTCGCACGTTGCTGGCCACGGGCAAGAGTGTACGCTACCTGCTGCCGCAGGCCGTGCTTGATGTTATTCAGCAAGAGGGTTTGTACCGGTTGTCATGAAAAGCAGAATCCGGAAAGTAGACAACAGCAATGAGCTGCTGTCGGTTGATGCGTTGCAGTCACTGGCAATAGATGCCCTGGAAGAGCTGAAGGGCGTCGATATCAATGTCCTTGATGTCATGGGCCTCACCTCGATCACCGACCGTATGATTATCGTCAGCGGCACGTCCTCGCGGCATGTCAAGGCGCTCGCAGACAGCGTGGCACTCAAGGCCAAGCATGCGGGCAATCCGGCCCTGGGTGTTGAAGGTGAACAGACGGGTGAGTGGATACTGATTGATCTTGGTGACGTGATTGTTCATGTCATGCTGCCGGAGACGCGCAAGTTCTACGCCCTGGAAAAACTCTGGTCGGTTGGCAGCGACGAGCCAGCTGATAACTGACTGGCCGGTTGCCGGCTGGCGCTCTTTGCATGCAAATACACCTGATTGCTGCTGGCACCCGCATGCCGGCCTGGGTGACGGCGGGTTATGAAGACTATGCCCGGCGATTGCCGCATGAGTGCAGTTTGCGGCTGGTCGAAATCCCGCTGAGCAAGCGCAGCAAGACCACCCCGGCAGAGAAAAACCGGGCGGAGGAGGGCAAGGCGATGCTGGCGGCAATGCCGTCGCAAGCCACGGTGATTGCACTGGATGTCAGGGGCAAATCGTGGGACACGCAGACACTGGCCGGCAAACTCACCGGCTGGTTGCAGGACGGCCGTGATCTTGCCCTGCTGGTCGGTGGTCCGGACGGACTGGCGGACGACTGCCTGGCACGGGCGGACATGCGCTGGTCGCTGTCAGCACTGACTCTGCCGCATGCGCTGGTGCGGGTGGTGCTGGCAGAGCAGTTGTACCGGGCGTGGAGTGTGACGCAGGGGCATCCGTATCACCGGGC
>JBDLJX010000153.1:0-4304 GCA_039714155.1 Pseudomonadota bacterium
TTCCTGCGTGCCCGCATGGAAAACCTTGCAGTCATTGTCGTCAACGGCCGGGAGTCCTTCAATGGTATCGCCCTTCCGGTAACTGTCCGGGTAACCACCCGCCGCCAGCACGACACCCAGGGCAGCGCGCTCATCCCACTCGGCCTCAACCGTATCGAGATGACCATCCAGCGCCGCCAGGCATAACGCCACCAGGTCGGAGCGCAACCGGCACATGATTGGCTGGGTCTCCGGATCCCCGAAACGCACGTTGTACTCAAGGACCTTCGGTGTGCCGTCAGCGGCAATCATCAGTCCTGCATACAGGAAACCGGTGAAGGCATTGCCCTCCTCCGCCATACCCTGCACCGTTGGCAGTATTACCTCATTCATTACCCGCTGATAAATGGCCGCTGTGACGACCGGGGCCGGCGAGTAGGCACCCATACCCCCCGTATTCGGACCGGTGTCGCCATTGTCGCGTGCCTTGTGATCCTGTGAAGTTGCCAGCGGCAGGCAATGGCTGCCATCGACCATCACGATGAAACTGGCTTCCTCACCCTCCAGATATTCTTCCACAACGACCCGGCTGCCGGCTTCACCAAAGACATTGCCACTGAGCATGTCCTCAACGGCGGTGATGGCCTCTGCTTCCGTCTGCGCGAGGATGACACCTTTACCGGCTGCCAGGCCATCGGCCTTGATCACGATCGGCGCCCCCTGCTCGCGTATACAGGCGGTGGCCTCCCCGATATCCGTGAAGGTCGCATAGCTTGCTGTGGGGATGTTGTGGCGCTGCAGAAAGTCCTTGGCAAACGTTTTGGAACCTTCCAGACGGGATGCGTCTGCGCCAGGGCCAAAACAAGGCAGGCCGGCGGCAGTAAAACGATCCACGATGCCGGCCACCAGCGGCAGTTCCGGCCCGACAATGGTCAGGCCAATATTCCTGTCCTGTGCAAAGCCGAGCAGGGCATCGATGTCACCGGCATCGATGGCGACATTCTCGATCCCCGGCTCCAGTGCAGTACCGGCGTTGCCGGGTGCGACAAATACAGTATCCGCCTGTGGCGACTGCGCAGCCTTCCAGGCCAGGGCGTGTTCCCTGCCACCACCGCCGATAATGAGAATGTTCATACCTTGTGCTGCCTCACAATTTAGAGCTCCCGGAATAAAAAACTCGTCATTCCCGCGAAGGCGGGAATCCAGGACAAGGCACAGAAATAACCGAAAAACTGGATTCCCGCCTTCGCGGGAATGACGGACTTTGTTTACCTGCTTACGGTATTCATTCAGTCATCAATGCCGGAAGTGTCGCATTCCTGTAAACACCATCGCGATATCATGCTCATCGGCTGCTGCTATGACTTCGTCATCACGCATGGACCCGCCGGGTTCGATGACCGCCCTGATGCCTGCCTCGGCCGCCTGGTCAATCCCGTCGCGAAACGGAAAGAAGGCATCCGAGGCCATCACCGACCCTTTGACTTCCAGGCCCTCATCAGCTGCCTTGAGTGCAGCGACCCGGGCGCTGTAGACGCGACTCATCTGACCGGCCCCGACCCCAATGGTCATACCATCCCTGCAATAGACAATGGCATTGGATTTGACAAACTTGCCAACCCGCCAGGCAAACAGCAGGTCCTGCAGTTCCTGTGCCGTGGGGGCACGCTTCGTCACCACCTTCAGGTCCGACTCCGAAACCTTCCCCATATCACGGTCCTGCACCAGCAGACCGCCATTGACGCGCTTGAAGTCCAGCGTGGCGGCAGGCTCCTCAGACCAGTTGCCACACTCCAGCACCCGGACATTCTTCTTCGTCGCCAGCACCGGCAATGCCGCTTGCTCCACCCCCGGCGCAATGATGACCTCGACAAACTGCCGTGCAACAATCTCGCTTGCCGTCGCCTCATCCAGCGGGCGATTAAAGGCGATGATGCCGCCGAAGGCCGATGTCGGATCGGTCCTGAAGGCACGGTCATAGGCCTCCAGCTGGTTGGCACCCAGCGCCACGCCACAGGGGTTGGCGTGCTTCACGATCACACAGGCCGGCGCTTCCGGAAAAGACTTCACACATTCCAGTGCGGCATCGGTGTCGGCCACGTTGTTGTATGACAATTCCTTGCCCTGTATCTGGCGCGCCGTGGCAACAGAGGCCTCCGACACAGCGTGTTCAACAAAGAAGGCGGCCCGCTGATGGGGATTCTCGCCATAACGCATGGTCTGTACCTGCCGGTACTGCAGGTTGATGGTGTCAGGAAAATCCGCCTGCTCACCGGACAGACTGACCGCACCGAGATAGTTGGCAATGGCA
The DNA here is from genome assembly GCA_039714155.1 of Pseudomonadota bacterium. Classification (GTDB taxonomy): domain Bacteria; phylum Pseudomonadota; class Gammaproteobacteria; order UBA9214; family UBA9214; genus SZUA-186. The sequence goes on from JBDLJX010000153.1 coordinate 2,291, forward strand.
CCGTCGTAACGCGCCGTATGTTCAAATGTTTTCACTGCCAGCGAATAGCGTGTTTCAATCGATGTGCAGTTGTCGTGCTGCTGCATTTCGGCCAGCACCGGCGCGTAATCAGCACTGTCAACGATCACCGTGACCGCAGCATGATTCTTTGCCGCCGCGCGCAGCATGGTCGGTCCACCGATATCAATGTTCTCGATCGCCATCGGCAGCTCACAGTCATCACGCGCCACTGTTTGTTCAAAGGGATAGAGATTAACCACCACCAGGTCTATCGGTGCGATGCCGTTTGCCTCCATCACCGCTTCATCGGTGCCCCGGCGCGCCAGGATGCCGCCGTGGATCTTCGGATGAAGCGTCTTGACACGCCCGTCCATCATTTCAGGGAAACCGGTAAAGTCAGACACCTCGGTAACGGGAATACCTGTATCTGCAAGCAGTTTTGCCGTACCGCCCGTTGACAGTATTTCAACACCCAGTGCGTGCAGGGACTGTGCAAAATCTGTAATCCCGGTTTTGTCAGAAACGCTGATCAGCGCGCGTTGTATGTTATTCATAGAATCCTTCGATGTTTAAGACTTACGGGTACGCTGCGCTTTACCCGTCCTGCATTTATGGTATAGACGCAGGATGGGCAAAGGAACAAAGTGACGTGCCCATCATGTGTGGTAAATCTATTTCACAACCCGTACAGCTTCAGCTTCTTCCGCAGGGTCCCGCGACTGATGCCCAGCATCTCGGCAGCCTCGGTCTGGTTTCCCTCAACGTACTGCATGACCACATCCAGAATGGCCGGCTCGACCTCGCTCAGAACCACATGGTAGAGGTCAGTGATGTCATGACCGTTCATATCATCCAGGTAGAGTTCGATTGCCGATGTCACGCTGCGACGGATCGGCTGCTTGCGACGTTCTCGCCTGGTGGGCACATTCATGCGGCCAGTACCTGCTGTTCCGTCAGGCGGGTAAAGAAAGTCTGCACATAATCCAGCTGCGCCCCGGCCGTCTCAAGCCGGTTGATGTGCTGACGGAAGGCATTGCCATCTCGCTGTCCCTTGCTGTACCAGGCAATGTGCTTGCGTGCGACACGTACGCCGGTGTATTCACCGTAAAACTCGTACAGATTCTGTAGATGTCCGGTCAGGATGCTGCAAATCTCCATGGGCGTCGGTGCCGGTAAATGCGTGCCAGTCTGCATAAAATGGGTAATTTCCCGGAAGATCCAGGGACGGCCCTGGGCAGCACGTCCAATCATGATGGCATCGGCGCCGGTATGCTGTAACACTTCGACGGCCTTTTCGGGGGTGGTGATATCGCCATTGGCGATCACCGGGATAGCAATTTCACGCTTGATGGTACGTACCGTGTCATGCTCGGCCTCCCCCCGGTAGGCACAGGCGCGGGTACGGCCATGCACGGACAGCGCCTGGATACCGGCCTGCTCTGCAATTTTCGCTACAGCAAGGCCGTTTCTGTGTTCCGGGTCCCAGCCGGTACGAATTTTCAGCGTAACGGGGACATCAACAACAGCGACAACCGCATCCAGAATCCGGCCAACCAGCCTCTCGTCCTGCAGCAGGGCGGAGCCCGCCATCACATTACAGACCTTCTTTGCCGGACAACCCATATTGATATCAATGATCTGCGCACCGTGCCCCACATTGAAGCGGGCCGCCTCTGCCATCATCACCGGATCAGCACCTGCAATCTGTACCGCGACCGGCGCACTTTCACCGCTGTGATCAATGCGACGGCGGGTCTTCTCGCTGCCCCATAACAGGGCATTGGAGGACACCATCTCGGACACCGCCAGGCCTGCCCCCTGCGCACGGCACAACTGCCGGAACGGGCGGTCGGTGACACCGGCCATGGGCGCCAGCACCAGATTATTCGGAAGTTTGTAGGGTCCTATTTTCACCGGATTTATAGTGAATCTTTATGATTCCGGAACAGCAGGACGGAAGATGATACGCGCTTCCGCCACCGGGATAAAGTACGAAAATAACTGCCCGCCAGAT
>JBDLJX010000154.1:0-4225 GCA_039714155.1 Pseudomonadota bacterium
ACGGTCGTTCCAACGGTCGTTCCAACGGTCGCTCCTGCGGTTGCTGTTGTAATTATGTGGGGCAGCAATACATATGAGTCTACTTATCTTTCACAAAAACATGTTGGTGTTTGAACGGATGCGCGATCATATCGTATTGATGCTGGCGGTTGCTATGCTGCTGCCTGGGTTGTCGCTGGCGGTCGAGGCAAGTCTGGTCGATCAGTTACGCTCGGTATATGCGGCGCTGATCACTGCCGATAGTCATTACCGGAGCCAGCGTGAACAGGGGGCGCTCAATGGAGCCGAAGCCTCTGACTATGCGGCGTATATCGCCCGCCTGCACCGGCGGGTGGCAGTAGACTGTCTGGCGGTCATGGAGGCCGGTATCGATCTGCCGGATGATGTGGTGTGTCCGAGTCTGCCGGCGTTACCCGAACCGGCCGATATCAACCTGGGTGCAGAACAGACCCTGAGTGAAAAAACCGCTGTGCTGGATGCCGAGCTCATGGCCGGTCTGGGTGACTTTGATGAAATGCTGTTGCGGGAGCAGGAACGTGTCAAGGCGACTGCGCCGCGGACTGATGCCGGTGGTGGCGGTGGGAGTGGCAGCGGTGGAGGATCAGGATCTGGCTCCGGGGCTGCAGGCAGTGCCGCTGATGAAGGTGATGAGTTGAGTGCCGGCGGCAGTGCCACAGTGCAGCAAACCGGTGGTGGCAGCGGTAGCGGTGCAACGCGTAAAGGCGGCGCGACAACCCCCGGCTCGTGGAATAAGTCTGCCACGTCCGGCAGTGCACCGGATGACATTCCGGATGGCAGTGATGATGACATCGTGGCACGGCAGCTGCGCGAGGCGGCCGAAAAGGAGACGGATCCGGAATTAAAGAAGAAGCTCTGGGAGGAATACCGGAGATACAAACAGGGAACGCGATAGTTTGTGGAAATGATGCACTTACAATTAAACGGCACCCGCAGTCTGATTATTGCAGTCGGCCTGATGCTGCTGTCGGGTTGCAGTTCGATTGGGCTCAAACAGACGGTTGACGGCGCTGAACCACTGGACAAGGCCGTTGTTGAAATCCCCGAAGCCGAACTGCTTGATGTCTGGATCGAGCTGTTTGAGCCTGGCGAGCTGCCGACCGACAAGGATGAGTCCATGGGGCTGTCGCTGGAAATACGCGATGCCGAGTCCCGTTATATACCACAGCATCTGCGTAACACCCTGGAGGACACCGGTTACTGGGGTGCCGTACGGGTCGTGCCGCAGGGGACCGAGGGTGGTGAAATCACGGTGCGCGGCAGGATACTGGAATCTGACGGACTGCGCCTGTCGCTCAACATTACCGCACTGGATGCGACCGGCAAGCAGTGGTTCAACCGCAGTTATGCGTCGGAGATTTCCTATCTGGCCTACCAGCGTAACCAGCAGAGCCGTAAAGAAGTATTCCAGCCATTATATAACCGCATTGCCAATGATCTGGCGAAATATCGCCGCTCGGTCGATGCGGAAGAAATCATGACTATCCGTCAGGTAGCCGAGCTGCGCTTTGCGGCCGAGCTGGCGCCGGACGCCTTCAGTGGCTATCTCAAGCAGGACTACCGGGATCGATACATCGTTGCACGGTTGCCATCGAAAGATGACCCCATGCTGCGGCGGGTAATGGCCATCCGCGAGCGTGACTTCCTGCTGATCGACACGCTGAACGGACATTTCGATAATTTCTATCGCGACATGCAACAACCCTATGATGACTGGCGCCGGAGCCGCAGCGAGGAGGCGCATGCGCTGGAAGAAATACGCCATGAGGCGAATATGCGCAAGTTGCTGGGGGCCGCTGCCATCATTGGCGCCATAGCCATTGAAGCATCCGGCAGGGGTAACGGCAACACGTCATCGGTGTTGCGCGATGTTATGCTGGTCGGTGGTGTCTACGCAGTCAAGACCGGGTTTGACAAGGCCTCGGAAACCGAAATTCACAGTGCCGCGATCGAGGAACTGGATGCGTCGTTCTCCGCCGAGGCCGGGCCCATGGTGGTGGACATCGAGGGCGAGACCCATGAACTGACCGGTTCCGCCGAGCAACAGTACACCAGGTGGCGTGCCTTGCTGAAACAGATCTATTCGTCCGAGACCGGACTCGCCGGCGTGGTCAACTGAGACGGGTATGGATCCGGGCGTTCGATCCACTGATCAAACCGATCAACCCGAATTCAGACCGCCCGGGCAATTGTCCGGACAGGATTCTGTCAATGGTCCGGCCATGCGAGTGGTCTGGTGGTTACTGGCTGCTATCGCCGGCGTCAGCTTGCTGGTGATCTTTGTGTTGCCGGGTGTGGTTAACAAACCGCCCGAACCCGGCATGGAGTCTTCACTGCCGGAAACCCCGGCAGACAGCAGTACGGTACGTACCGAGGCGGAACAGGCCCTGCAGTCCTATCTGGCGTTGCGCGCCCGGCTGGAACTCGACAATGTCACTGCCTGGGGCGAGCCGGAGTGGGGCCGCAGCGCGGCCGCGGCCGATAGCGGTGATCGCCAGTTCTCACAACGGCGCTTCGGGCCGGCGGCCAGCGCATACCACGATGCCTTGCAGGGTCTGCAGGCACTGATCGATGGCCGCGAGCAGCGACTCACTACCGCGCTTGCCGAAGGACAGCAGGCGCTTGCCGCCGATGACAGCACGACTGCGATTGCGCGGTTTGAGCTGGCACTGGCCATAACGACGGATAATACGACCGCCTTGCAGGGGCTGGCGCGAGCGAAAGTACGACCTGACATTGTGCAACTGATGACAACCGGCGCACAGGTGGAATCGGCGGGTGATCTCGCCGCCGCAAAATCCGCTTACCTGCAGGCAATGACGCTGGATGGAGAGTACCAGCCGGCAGAAGCGGCACTTGCACGTGTCAATGGACAACTTGACGATATCGCCTGGCGTGATGCCATGACGCGCGCGCTTGCTGCACTCGACGCCGGCAGACTGACAACGGCACGCAAGGCATTGAATGAAGCTGAACAACTCAGGCCGGGTGATAGTGCCGTGCGTGATGCCCGCCGCAGACTGGCTGCGACGAGCCGGCAGTCACAGTTGCAGAACCTGCGTCACAAGGCGGCAGCCAGGGTGAAGGCTGAAGACTGGCAGAAAGCCGTCAGCCTCTACAAGCAGGCGCTCAAGATCGATGCGAATGTCGGCTTTGCCAGTGAAGGACTGGTGCAGGCGCAACGCCGCGTCAGCTTGCATGAACAAATTGATCACTATCTTGAGAAACCGGCGCGCTTGTACTCGGTTGAACCCCTGGCCAATGCCGGGGAGCTGATCAAAACTGCCGCCACGGCGCCGGCTGACGAGCCGAAGCTGGCAGGCAAGATTGCCCGGCTGCGAAAGCTCGTCAATGAGGCTCAAACGCCACTGGCGGTTAGCCTGCGGTCGGACGGCGAGACCCGCGTGGTGATTTATCATGTTGGCGATCTGGGGCAGTTTGAATCCCGTCAGATGCAGTTGCGGCCGGGCGATTACACCGTGGTTGGCTCGCGGCCGGGATATCGGGATGTACGCAAGCTGCTGAATGTGCGCCCTGGCAGGCCGGTTGCGACACTGGTGATTCGCTGTGAGGAACCGGTATGAGCCGGGTGTACTACATTCGTGATGCGCGTGGTGAAAGGCAACTGACCGGGGCCGAGCTGCCACTGGCGCTGGGTGGTGCGGATAATGCTGATATCGTGCTGCCCGGCGTTGCGGCTGATGCCATCGTGGCGCATATCGCAATGGCGGATGGGCATGCCTATATACAACCCGCCGATACCTCACAATCGCTGTATCATAACCATGAACAATTCATTGGCTCCCGCTGGCTCAAGTCCGGCGACCGGGTGCAGGTTAACGACAGTGTCGTTAGCTGGACGGTGCAGGGTGATCAGGTCAGCATCGCTGTACAGCAACATGTCCCGGTAGCGGAGATTACGCCACCGGCAACACCACCACCGGGCGCGGTTAGCAGCAACCGCGCATTGCCCGTGGTCGATAATGCCGCACCGGCGCAGACTCGACGCAGCAAGACGGGACGGCTGATCGTCGGGCTGTTTGTTGTGCTGGTACTGGCAGCGGCCTTTGTGTTGCTGGCGACACCGGTCGCCATCACCGTGACACCGGCACCCGATTCACAGTCATTGCAGGGATTTCCGCCACCAGTCACGATCGGCGAGCGTCAGATGGTATTGCCGGGACGCTACACGGTGCATGCGGTACGT
>JBDLJX010000155.1:0-4206 GCA_039714155.1 Pseudomonadota bacterium
TTGGCAACGGCCGGCATAACCCTGCTTGTTGTCGACCTGCATGCCCGCTTTGTCGCCGATATAACCAGTGCAGACCAGCCCGACGTCGCCATCCCGGACGCTGGGAAAGCCCGCCCGGAATTGGTAGCAACCCGCACCGGACATGCGATCCATCATATGCTCCCCCTGCCGCCAACGTCAGCAGACAAGCACGGGTTTCCACCGTGTTTGCAAACGGCCTGTCCGAGTCCGTATGAAATATATCCGGCAAAAGTTTAATCATGCCATCCGTCCATCCGGGTTTCAGTCATTCCTGTCTGTACAACATAATAATTTAATCAACCAGCATCACCTTGAGTATACTGCCCCCTGAATCGCAGAGATAAACCAGCCGGCCCTTCAAGCAATCCTGATCATTCGCAATGACCGCCACCACGCTCAGCTTCTGGGTCTACACACTGCTGATTATGGGCGTCGGTGTCTACAGTGCACGGTACGGGCGGGCAAACTCAGCGGATTTCTTTCTGGCCGGTCGCGGTATCGGCGCCTGGGTGGCGGCCCTGTCCTCGTCGGCCTCGGCGGAAAGCGGCTGGGTCACACTGGGACTGGTCGGCATGGCCTTCCAGACCGGTATCGGCGCACTGTGGATCATCCCCGGCACCGTGCTGGCCTTTTTGTTCAACTGGCTGGTGATCGCCAACCGCCTGCGGCACTTCGCCCGTGACAAGGACGCCGTTACCCTGCCCGATGTACTGGTAGCCCGGTTTTCCGGGAAAGGCGCCATCGTCATCCGGCTGCTGGCCGTGCTCATCATCCTGAGCATGCTGAGCGCCTACGTGGCGGCACAGTTCAATGCGGCCGGCAAGATGTTCGATAGTCTGCTGGACTGGCCCTACCAGCGAGGTGTCATGGCAGGCACAGCGATTGTGCTGATCTATACCGTCAGTGGCGGTTTTCGTGCCGTGGCCTGGACTGATGTGATCCAGGCGCTGTTCATGCTTGGAGCCGTGTTGATTCTGCCGCTGGTGTTACTCGTCGAACTCGGAGGTCTGGAATCATTCTGGCAAAAACTCAACGTGCTGGAAGAAGCGGCTACACTCACCCACCCGATGGCGAACAAGGGCGGTATGGCGCTGGTCGGTTTTCTGGCCGTGTGGCTGGGTATACCACTTGGCTATTGCGGACAACCCCATGTGCTGGTCCGCTTTATGGCTACACGGGATGCCGCCGCCGTACGGCGCGGCACGGTTATTTCGACCACCTGGGTGTTCCTGCTGTTTGCCGGCGCCGTATTGCTTGGTGTGTTCGCGCGCGCCTATTACGGTACATTGGATGACCCGGAAACGGTCCTGCCACTGGTCGCCACCGAACTGCTCCCGGGTGTCATCGCCGGCGTGATGATCGCCGCGGTACTGGCCGCCATCTGTTCGACAGCGGATTCACAACTGTTGGTCAGCGCCTCATCCATCAGCCATGACCTCTACGTCCGCCTCCTGGGCCGCCACCCGGATAACCGAGTCGTTGTGCTGTTCAACCGGCTGGCGGTACTGCTGGTCGGTCTCACCGGCATGTTCGTTGCACTCGGTGAAGTGCGCGTGATCTTCGATTTTGTCCTCTACGCCTGGGCCGGACTCGGTGCCGCCTTCGGCCCGGCACTGATCCTGGTTCTGTTATGGCCGCGCACCAGCGCCACCGGCGTGATCGCCGGCATGGCGACTGGCTTTATCACCGCCATTATCTGGCGGGAGACACTGCATGATTATCTGTATGAACTGGTACCGGCCTTCCTGCTGGCCTTTTTAACGGTCTGGATTGTCAGCCTGGCATTTCCCGAAAGAGGTAGCCCGGATGAAGGCGCGTAGCAGTCTCGGTCGGAGTGCGGATCACGTGCGCTGCCTGTGCCGGCAGAAAACAGGAATAAGCAGGCGCTGAAGAGACCATGTCTCCTTACCTGCCCTTATCGATCCGAGTGCCCCAGGTCCTTGTCCGGCGCCACGTGATCACGCACCAGTTGCTTCAATTCCTTTGATTCCGGGAAGCGACCCTGTGCTTTTCGTGACCAAACCAGTTCACCGTCAACGCGTACCTCGAAAACACCGCCGGTACCGGGAATCAGCGCCACTTCGCCCAGCTCGGCGTCAAAGGTGGTGAGCAGTTCCTGCGCCATCCAGCCGGCCCGCAGCAACCAGCGACACTGGGTGCAGTAGGTGATCGCTACCCGGGGCCGGTTTTCCATGGCAACTATGAACGCCGCGCTCAGGCGCAGCTTGCCAGGTGTACCGGGAAGCGCCTGGCGCCCCAGCGGCCATGCCCGGGTTCCAGCACACCGGGGCATTCGGCGTGGCAGGAGGGGCAACGGCCGCTGTCTGTCAGATTCCATTCGGTAATTTCATACCAGTCCCTGCCAATAAGCTTGCTGCCACAGTTGTAACAGTAGGTACTACCGCCTGTCTCGTCGTGGACATTCCCGGTGTAAGCATAACGGATACCATTATTCATGGCGATGCGGCGTGCCCGCGTCAGTGTCTGCGGCGGTGTTCGGGGCTTGTCAAGCATCTTCCAGTCCGGATGAAAGGCGGTAAAGTGCATGGGCACATCCGCTCCAAGATGCTCGACGACCCACTGTGTCATTGCATCGATTTCCCTGTCGGCGTCATTCTCGCCCGGGATCAGCAGGTTGGTAATCTCAAACCAGACATCGGTTTCGTGCTTCAGGTATTCCAGCGTTTCCAGTACCGGCTGCAGGTGCCCGCCGGTGATCTTCCAGTAAAAGCGTTCGGTGAAGGCCTTCAGGTCGACATTGGCGGCATCCATGTAGCGGTAAAACTCCGCACGCGGTTCCTGGCAGATATACCCTGCCGTCACGGCCACCGCCTTGATACCGGCTTCATGGCATGCCTGTGCCACATCGATGGCATACTCCATAAAAATAACAGGATCATTGTAGGTATAGGCGGTACTCCGGCAGCCCAGTTTCCGGGCCACGCGGGCAATTTTTTCCGGCGATGCCTGATCCGCCAGGGTATCAATTTCACGGGACTTGCTGATGTCCCAGTTCTGACAGAACTTGCACGCCAGATTGCAGCCGGCCGTCCCGAATGACAGCACCGGGGTGCCGGGTAAAAAATGATTCAGGGGTTTCTTTTCAATGGGATCGATGCAGAAGCCGCTGGAACGGCCATAGGTCGTCAGCACAATCCGGTCGCCCTGGTTCGCCCGGACAAAGCATAAACCACGGTTTCCATCACGTAATTTACAGGCCCGCGGACAAACGTCACACTGGATACGTCCGTCATCCAGCGTGTGCCAGTAACGCGTGGGGACAACGGATTCCTGAACTACAGCAACCACAAACAGCACCTCTTCCGATCAGTTATACAACCTGAACTCAACTACAAATATAGATCATCAGCGTGTGGTAAAGTTGCTGCACGTCAAAGGGAAAGCACCCGCAACTGACCGCCACCTCAGAATACCTCGGCCAGTAGTCGGAAAAAACTGCGCAGTGGAAAACGGGTTCAGCAGCGTATCGAGCATCGGGTGTGCAGTTATTTTGGCGACAGGATGATGTCGAACACTACCCGATCGACGGGTCCATCGCCAACCCACTGCGTGGTCAGTGGACGATAGCCTTCTGCTGTGACGGTAAAGTGGATATGCGGCGTGGGCAGTGCCGGCCATTCGGTCTCGAAGCGGTAGCCGCCGTCCTCGCCGCTGATCAGCCAGGCGCGCAGGTGATCGACATACCTCCCCTTTTCACCCGCCTGCCAGTGGGCAATCATCGCGCCCGGCACCGGGCGGCAGTCCGGTGCGGCCAGCACCCGGCCCTGTACGACCAACCCCTTGCCGATGTCCACCTGTTCCTGTGTGATGGGCTTGAAATGGGTGCCCTTGAACATCGTCATTGTGGGATCACACTCATTTGCGCACACTGTCGCGGACATGAGTACAGCCGTGAACAGGCCCATCACCAGCCCGCATCTCTCACCGCGGGGCGAGATGATCGCGCAGAGATTTGGATGGATGCTCACTTGTCACCGACTCCATTACACATCTCGTCAGCGTAAAACGCGATGTGGTCTTTAATTAAAGAACACTCCTTCAGTGGGTGAGGGTAACTCCAGGCAGCATCGATCAGCTCTTTCCGGGCAGTACGTATACTCCAGTACGACGCGTCACCCTTGTACGGGCAGTGGGACAATGTCGCCGTCGGTGTTAGGAATTCCA
>JBDLJX010000156.1:0-3894 GCA_039714155.1 Pseudomonadota bacterium
CTCCTTCAGGAATTCAATACCTCCCATTTTAGGGAGATTCAGGTCCAGCAGAATCAGCGACGGCGTGGGCTCGATTCTGGGAAACCCGTCACCACGCAACACACCCAGTGCTTCAACACCAGTACGTGCAACATAGAGCGGGTTGCTGACATCGATTTTCTTCAATGCCCGCTGTACGGTCATGATATCCACGCGGTCATCTTCCACGAGCAATATTACGGCGTCATTACTAGACATCACTGCCCTCCCGAGGCGGGTAATTATCAGGTACTATACAGTGCATCTGACCTGTTTGATTGTGATTCATCCATGCCTTGGCCAGCTAAACCGAAACGTGGCGCCGTTACCTTCTTCTGATTCCAATGTTATCGAGCCACCATGTTCCTGCACAATCTTCTTTACCAGCGCCAGACCTATGCCGGTATTGCTGCCATAGTCCTTTGCCGCCAGCGTCTGAAACATCATAAATATCTTGTCATGATATTCCGGCGCGATGCCGGGTCCATTATCGGTTACTGTGAATTCATAATACTCACCCCGATTATGCACCGTAACCCCTACATGGCCCTGTTCGCCCTTGCCGTGCTTGATGCTGTTCCCGATCAGGTTGGAGAACACCTGGTAAAGGTGTAAACGGTCCGTGTACAGAGTGGGCATGTTCGCGGCTACATCGACAATGAATCCGTCTGGCGGCGACAGCGAGTCGATGACCTCGGCCAGCAGTTCACCGGTATCGACGCTTACCATGGAATGTGCTGCCTGGCCAATACGTGAATATTTCAGCAACCCTTCGATCAATGCATTCATGCGCTGCACACGGTCACGCAGCAGCCCCAGTTGTTCGCGGGTAGCTTCGCTCAGTTTGTCGCTCAGATCTTCCTCCAGCCAGGTGGCCAGATTTGCGATACCTCGTAGCGGTGCCTTCAGGTCATGCGAGGTCACATAGGCAAACTGTTCCAGTTCTTCCACATGCCGTTCTGCTTCGGCAGTGCGTATCGCTACACGTTGTTCCAGGGTTTCGTTCAGTCTCTGAAGTTCCTTCTCGGCATTCAGACGTTCATTAATCTCGCTGTTAAGCGCTTCGTTGACCTCCACCAGTTGCGTCGTGCGCTCGGTCACGAGACGCTTTATCTTCGCTGCACGTCCTACCAGCGTGGAAAGGTATATTGTCAGCAAGGCCGTGAATGGCAATCCACCGGCAAGAGTAGCCCATCCACTCCAGGGGTCTGGCTGGAAATACCCGGGGATCGAGGTGCACAACACCTCCCATTGACGATCCGTGACACTTATAGTCTGGATGAACTCCCTGTTTTTCCGTAACTCCCCGTCCCCGGGATCGCGCTGGCCCGTGTCTGCAGAGTGTTTTCTGGAGGAATGCCGGTAAAGATAGTGTCTTTCGTCCTCGTCAGATACATCGTAGATGACCATGTCAATGCCGCTCGGGCTGAGATTCTGCAGGGCACTTTCAACTATCTCGCCGATACGGAAAATTCCGGCCGCAAACCCACGCAACTGCGGTTGCCGCTTCTCCAGGGTGTCCAGGGCCGCATCTTCCTCTTCACCCTCAGCTTCAGCCTCGTCGGCATCTACCTTATTATAGACCGGCAGACGGGCCGCGAAAGCGTACTCGATGCGGCCCTCCCGTTGCAGAGAAATGCGTGGTGAAGCCCGCATCTGTCCGGCATCCCGTGTCTGCTGCAACGTGTCTAGGATCGCCGGTTCAGATGCCAGATCAAGACCCAGTGCTTCCTTGTTGAGCTGATAGGGCTGCACATAGAGAACAGGAAAATGTACCGGACGCTGTTCAGCTCTGACCAGATCACCTGCCTGGTTGCTTTCATTAATACGGAACTTTGTGAAGCTGCGGCGGGCTTCTTCTTCAAACGAGGCACGCTCTATTCCGGTTATCCGGGGAATCCATTGCAGTGCCGCTATGCTCGCATAACGTTTCAGTGCAGGCCCCACGAACTTGCGAAATTCACGTCGCCCGACCCACTTTGATGCATCGAAGAAGCTGCCAATGTCCTGGACTACACCAAGGCTTTGTTCGATCTCACGCTGAACCATCAGGACGCGGTCGCTGGCAGCCGCACGAAATGCCTGCTGTACCCGTTGGCGTTCCCAGTCAGTGACCACGTTGAATGCATGCCAGGTAACCATCACACCAATCAGTGCGACAAGCGCAATCGGAACATAAGTCATCCACGGGCGCGTTTTCCTGGCAGACGCATTGCCAGGATTCACCCGCACATGTTCTGGTGGGGTAAAGTTCCGGTTCGTCATCGCATACAGGCCCCGCGAAGCTTGAATCTGCACTGTTGTCGGTGGGTGATAAGTATTTCTGCGCTCACTCAAGAATTCCCGGGTCTGGCGGGTAGTGTTCACTGATCCGACGGTTCACTTCGAGCAGAACCTCATGAACGGTATCCTCAATGCTCCAGTTGGCGATTATCGGTATATGCGCCTTGTCTGCCAAGTTAAGCAGATAAGACTGCAACTCCCAGATTGCATCCAGTTCTTCCAGATAACGGGATGAACCGCGATCAGGCTGTTCGCGACTGCGCCATGAAAGCTGATTCGCCAGTTGTTGCCGGGTGGTTACTGCCAGCATGACGGAGACAACGACTGCCGCCTCGCAGGCTTTGTCAAGGTCCAGTTCCATGGGCAGTACATGGACGCCATCGACGATCATATCGTGGCGTTCCTTTAGCGCGCGTGCAATGGTTGCCTCCAGGGCCAATTTAACATTGGAATACTGGGCCAGAAATCCTGCAATAACCGGGTTATCGGTTTTCCTCTGGCCATCCCGCGCCGTTATCTCGGGAAGGCCGCGCCATGCATCAAAGCTTGAAAAACCAAGCGTCGGCATCACGTGCGGGGCCAGATAACTCCGGATTATCTCCCGCATCATATCCGTTGACTGGGTACGCACCACATCCAGCCGGTAGGCCAGTTCGGAGCAGATCGTACTCTTGCCGGTGCCAGTTGCGCCGCCCACCAGGATGATCAATGGCTTACCCCTTATCTCGAACTGGCGCCGGGAAAGGTAGTAGTTTGCAGCTTCCTTTGAACAATGTTCCTTGAGTGACTGATAGATGAGTCGTCGCAATGCGGGGGGGTCTATCTCGGATTGCCCGCTCTTCTGTATGGCCTCCTGAACCCGCAGTGCGACTTCGAGTGCGGGCTTTCTGTCAATAACACAGACCTCCAGCGAGCGGGTCAGGATACCGACCGAAAAAGGGCTGTCACCCCTGTCGCTACGGACAATGATATTCTGCTGGCGTTCGGTCTCGGCCTCATAGTCGTGCCGGAGCTCCGGGCTGAAGTCCCTTTCCAGTTGCTTCGCCACGCGCGCTCTAAGATCCGCGGTAGTGATTACCGCATCGTTGTTTGACAGGCCCTTGCGCACTGCCAGGGCAGTGCCATAGGCGTCCCTGAAAGACAGCCCCGCTGAAAGCAGTGATTGCACCAGGATCCCCCGCAGAAACGGTACCCGATCCCCTCCTGGTTCCTTGATGACGACGATTTTAACCACAATAGCTAGTTCTGTTCGGTTGGTGATATCTGGCAGTTGCCTTGAAGCCCGGCCTGTGACTCATGATCGATGTGAAGCAACACAAAATCAATGTCCCTGGTCAGCTGGCGGCGGCAAATGACTGATTATCGATCACGCCAGCCCACATAGCGAAACCATCCGGCTTCAGCTTGCCAATGTATTGTCGCAGCGGGGTGTTATCAAAAAACAGGGGGGTTGACACATATATTATTCGTTGGATATTCCGCACCCGGTGTAATGTGGATACAACACTAAAGCAGGCTGCTGGCTGCAAAACCCGTGTCAATATTAAAATCGGGTATTAGCGCCTGAAAGGTACCCTTTTGAAGAAGGCTGAA
>JBDLJX010000157.1:0-3889 GCA_039714155.1 Pseudomonadota bacterium
CCGGTTACCCATAACGAAGGCGACGACCGCCGTCAACAGCGAGACAACGAGGAGTGTGTCGAGGGCGTTCACGGTAGCGCCTCCGGATTGACGGTTTGCACATACTGCGGCAAGTCGGCCGCCTGGCTGGCGATGTGTTCGACTGTCGCACCCAATGGCGCGATCAGCACAACGCCCGCCAGCAAGACCATGCCCAGCCCACTGGCCACTGCCAGGTCATTGCCGCGGGGTGCGGATACGCCGGGTGTCTGGCCGTCAGCCTGATACATGTTTGCTGCGACCCGAAACAGGTAGTTCACTTCCAGTACCGCGCCGGCCAGAATAATTCCGGCCCCGAGCAGATACAGCGAACCGGCCTGCTGCACCAGTTCCAGCAGCACCAGCAACTTGGCCCAGAACCCAGGCAACGGGGGCACGCCGATCAACGACAAGGCCAGCAACACGAACAGGCCCGCGCCCAGCGGGGACACTTTGGCCGCGCCCGCCAACCGTCCGGTACCGCCGCCCCATTGCGCCGCCAGCAGAAACAGGGCCGGCTTGACGATCATGTGATGCAACGCCACCGCCAGCCCGGCAAACACGCCGGCCGGCCCCGGAATGGAAAATGCGATAAACATGATGCCCAGCTGACCGATGGAAGAGAACGCCAGCATCCGGCGCAGATCCCGCGCCCGCCAGGCAGCCAGTTCGCCGGTCACCACGCCGAGGATGCCAAGCACCAGCATCACCGTTAGCGCCTCGGGCTGATGGAACACCAGGATGAGCAGCCGCACGATGATCACCAGCGCCAGCTTCGAGACGATACCGGCCAGCAGTGCGGACACACGGCCAGACGCCGTGGCATAGACCTCCGGCACCCAGGCATTGACCGGAAACAGCTCGGCCTTGACCCCGAAACCGACCAGCAGCAACACGAACGCAGCCAGCCCCTGAATATTATCAAGCTTCTCCGGCGCGAGTTGCGCCAGATGCGCCAGGTTCAGCGTGCCGGTCGCCTGATAGACCAGGGCGATACCTGCCAGCGCCATGGCGGCGCCGAAACTGCTGATGATCACGTAGCGTGTCGTCGCGGCAAAACCGGCAGCCGTTCCCTGACTTGCAATCAGGCCGTAGGACACCACGGCAACCAGTTCATAGAACACGTAGATATTGAACAGGTCACCGGACAGGGCCAGACCGCTGCCGGAACCCGCCAACAGCAGGGCCAGTGTCGACAGCCGCACCCGATCCTCACCACCACCCGGCCACAGCAACAGCGTGCCGAGCGTGACTGCAATGGCCAGCAGCAGCGCCAGTTGATCTACATATAAGGTAATCCCCAGTGGCGGCCGAAAACCGCCAAGCTCGATGGCAATCGCACCGTCGGCAAGCTCGCCCCACAGCATGATGCCGATCACACTGGTCAGCAGCAACACTGCAGGTCCCACCCACCGCCCGGCAAACTGCGAGACGCGATCAACCACCGGTAACAGAAATGCCGTCATCAGTGGCAGCGCAACCAGCAGGACCACCTTGCTCATGACCGGCCCTCCTCGCTGCTGTAAACCGGCACCGGCGCTTCACTGCTGGTCGGCATGTCAATACCGGCCGCAGCCGCAATATCCTGTTCCATACGCTGACGGATCTCGCGAATATCCAGCGTACCGTAGGCCCGGTGTACACGCAGCGCCAGACTCAGCGTCAGCGCCAGGATACCCACACCGATGACGATGGCCGTCAGCACCAGCGCCTGGGGCACCGGGTCGGCCATGGAGGCCGGAAATTCACCGCTGACCATGATCGGTGCCGCGGCGCCCTCTCGATACGTTGCCAATAACAGCAACAGGTTGGCGCCGGCTTCCAGAATGACGATACCGAAAATAATCCGTACCAGGTGCGCCGACAGCACGATACCGGCGATGCCAATCAGTATCAGGCCGATGGCCGCAATATAGAAGATTAGCGTGCTATCCATTATCCCCTCGCCATACCGAAGGGACACATTCGCGGCTAAAGCCGCTCCTGCGAGAATCGAAGCCAGTTGCAGGAGCGGCTTTAGCCGCGAACACTCCCGCGAAACGCTCCGGTGCAAGAGGGAGAGGCTGCTTGAACATTCTGCTGTTAATCGCTGGCCTCCGTCACCGAGAGATGCGCCAGCAAACCGGCAAGTTCGGAGCCGACCTTCAATCCAACCGCCAGATAGAGCAGCGGCAACGTACCCGCCGACAACAACGCGCCCAACTCGCCTTTATCCAGCAACGGCGTCAAAAACGCTTTGCCACCAACCATCGCCAACAGACCAATAAAGATAAACGCGGCACCCGCCAGGCCTTCAATCAGGCTGATGGTGTGATGATCGAGCGTGGTTCCCGGCCGTGCCAGCACCGGGATAAAAAAGGCCGCCGCCAGTACGACACCCCCCTGAAAGCCGCCCCCCGGTGTTAAATGGCCGTGCAAAATAATGTACAGGCCGACTACCAGCAGCAGCGGGAAGAAAAGATCGGCGCCCGCTTGCAGGATAAAACCGGCATCCGGGTCGCGTGGCGCATCCGCACGTGGCTTGCCCAGCACCAGCCCGCCCGCCGTTGCAGCCGTAAACAGGATGGTCAGTTCCAGCAGCGTGTCGAAGCCGCGGAAGGCCAGCACCACGGCGGTGACAATGTTGCCGGCGCCCACCTGTTGCCCGGCGCCGGCGTTGATCGCATCGCCAGCCAGGGGCGTGACTGCAAGGTTCATTTGCTGGTAAACCGCCGCGACCAGTACGGCCAGCCCAACCAGGAACAGTGCAGAAGTGAAACGGCGCATCGGCGGCTAACCCTTCCAGAGTCCAAGACGCCGCAACGCCAGTGCAAACAGCAGGCTGCTGAGTCCGGCGCCGATCGCCGCTTCGGTCATCGCGACATCCGGCGCCCGCAGAATCACGAACAACACTGACATTCCGAGTGACACCACCGACATCGCCGCCAGTGCCGCCATAAAATTCTTCATCCACAATACGGCCACCGCCGACAACAGCACCACGACAACAATCATCAGCACCACCCATTCCATCAGGCGTCTCCGCCCTTCTGGTCCACGGACCAGGGCTTGATGCCCGTAATGCGTGCGGCACGCGCAATGGTCGAGGAACCCACCGGGTTGGTAAACAGGACAAAGCCGGCGATCACCAGCAACTTCGGCCACCAATCCGGATGATGCAGACCGATTCCCAGCAGCAGCGCCATGGCGCCCAGGGTCGCGGCCTTGGTGCCGGCCTGCAGACGATTGTAAACATCGGGCATGCGCAGCAACCCCAGACTGCCAATGGCAATGAAGGCACAACCGGTGACCAGGAAGATGTCCGCGAGCAACTCCATTCAGCCGTTATTCCCCTCGATGGCGCGGGCAATGGCCACGGTGCCGACAAAGGCCAGCGTGCCGTAGACCAGTGCGACATCCAGATAGATCGGATTATCGAACACGACAGCCAGGCCGGCGAGACCCGCCGTGGTAATCACTGCCAGTGTATCGGCGGCCACCACTCGATCCGGTGCCGTTGGTCCGAGGATCAGGCGGATGACACTGAAACCGATCGCCACAGCGAGCAGCAGCACAGCAAGCAGATGCATGGCAGGCAGGATCACAGCAAAAACCTGCCCAGGGACTTTTCGAAACGTGCGGCAATCTGTACGGTCGCCTGCTCTGTACTCATACCCTCCGGACAATAAACCCAGTGGATCAGCAGGCGATCCCCAATGACATCCACGGTGAGCGTACCGGGAGTCAAGGTAATCGTATTCGCCAGTAACATCTTTCCCAGTGGCGATTTCAGCTTAGTCGTCACCTCGACCATTGCCGGGCGAATCGGCAGCGACGGCGCCAATACCCGGCGGGCCAGATCGAAATTTGCCCGCACCAGGGCAACAAGAAA
>JBDLJX010000158.1:0-3852 GCA_039714155.1 Pseudomonadota bacterium
GCAAGGAGAAAGAAAGCAGCTTAAAAGTTTTCCGGAATAAACCTTAACAACGGCTTCTTCGGGAGCCGTTTTCCTTGGTGATAAATGTCCTTTTGTGGCCGTTCTTCCCCGTAGCCAACCCCAGCGACTCCCTCACTCCACCGGCCCAGCGAACGTCGGCTTTGGGGGCCATTCCGGAAGTTCCCTGAGTGACATCGCCCGGGAGTACGCACGGCATTATCACCTGCTGCGGGCATACATGGTGGAGCACCCGGAGGTGAGGGCCATCCTGGGGGCCACCGACTGAGCAAACCCGTGTCACCCGTCGCACCTGTCGCACCCGACGCCACGCCTGTGTTTTCAAGCGGTTGAAACGCTGGGGAAGCGACGGGTGCGTCGGGTTGGCGCGGGATTTCAGATTTTTCTGTCACTTCTCCCCAACTGGTTCCAGGGGGATGGAGGGTTGCCGGGAATGTCGTGTTTCGGGCGGCGACTTGCCGTTCGCTGATCCTTGAGCCCCCGATTGTTGCTGGGCCGGCAAGGGGGATTACCGGCCAATAAACGTCATTTGCCAAATGCAAGTGAACGTCCGTTTGAATGCTGAAAGCGGCCAATCAGGCTTAGATACTGAGCGGCAGCGGCTTATCCGCCAAATTCGGGAACAGGTTTTTCAAATCGGCCTTCATCTTGCGGGTATCACGGTCGGCAGTCAGAGTGGTGCATTATAAAGAGCTGCCGCGGTCTGTACCGCGGAGATTCAGCCGGGGGTGGCGTCTTTTGCCCAGCGGCGCTTGGTGCACAACCATTCATGCGGCTGCTCCGTGATCCATTCTTCAAATAACTTATTGATTTCTCTTGTCATTATGAGGGTCTTGCGGTGTCTGTCCGCCATATCCGTGGGTGCCGTGATCGGTGGGTAAAAGGTGACCCGGAAACGGGCCGCACCGGTCCGTTCCGCCCGAATCGGGATCAGGTCACAGTCATAGCGCAGCGCCAGCATTGCCGGGGTGGTCGAGGTCAGCATGTCGCGCCCGAAAAACGGGACCGGTTCACCGGAATCGACGCGCTGGTCTACTATCAGGCCGATCGAGTGGCCCTTGCCGATTTCCTTTACCACGGTACGAATCCCGCCCGCACGTGGTATCAGACTGAAGCCGATGTCGGCGCGCGCCTTGTACAGCATCCGGTTCAGCCACGGGTTCTGCAGCGGGGTGTAGAAGATACTCATCGGAATGCCGAGCTGAATCCCGGCAACGGGCGGAATCTCCCAGTTGGACAGGTGGGCCCCCACGAAGATGGCAGGTTTCCCGCCCTCCCGATACACGTCGCTGTTACCGTGATTGATAATCTCGAGCCGCCCGGTGTGTTTGCCATGGGCCATCGCGGGGAGGAAGGAAAATTCCGCCAAGGTTGCTCCGACATTGCCCCAGTTGTCACGGATCAGTGCCTCGATTTCAGCCGGCGACCTGTCCGGGAAGGCCAGCGTCAGGTTGCGTCGGAATTTTCGGGTCTTGTCAATGTGTGGGCCAATCAGACGGAGCAGCCGCCGGCCTGCTGTGGAGGCCGTACCCGGTGGTAGCAGCCGGGTGAGAGCAAGCGGGACGCCAACCAGCAGGGCCTCGATGGCCCACAGCACTTGGCGCAGCAGCGGTGAGCGGTCTGCCAGTTTCTTCAGGGAGCTACCCAGGAACAGTCTGGCCATGGTCAGGACACCAGCAGGGCGTCAGGGGCTGTGACCGGGAACCGGTCGTGGATTTGGTACCTGTTGTGCATGCGCCTATTGTGCAGCATCCCGTGTTAAATCCCAAAAATCTCTGGCGGCGAGTCACGCCAGATCGATAAAAGCGTCTGCAGGTGACCAGGGAGGGTTATGGATCATTGTGGATTTATCCAGGCCAACGAGAAGCAGTGGCTGGGTGCACTGGTGGCCGAGTATGCCTTGCGACGCAACTCGCAACACAACGACAGGTTCGATATCCGGATCATGCCCTATGATGACTTCTCGTTCCTGAAGGCACGTAAGGGCGACTACTACCTGCGCGACGGCTGCAAGCGCGAGTTGCTGCACGATGATCTGCAGTCATTCACCCCGACGCGGTTTCTGCCGCCGCAATAGAAATCGGGTGAGAAATGCGGGCTGGTTTTGAATTAACCAGGTCATCTGTATAGTCGTCAACAAATACACCACATGCATGCCGTTCGGGCCCGTTCAAGATACCGTGGGAAGTCCAATTTAGCGGAGTACTATTGATGTTCAACATGTTTTCTGATCAGCGACGACTAAGCGCGGCAAAACTCATAATCCAGCATGTCGCCACGGTGCTGGATCTTCCCATATCCATTCGACTCTGGGACGGCACCATTGTACCGCTGGGCAAGAGTGCGGACCCGGAGCGTTTTCTGTCTGTAGACGGTGCCGGAGTTTTCGGTGCCCTGCTGCGGCGTCCTTCGCTCGAGACCCTGTATCGCCTGTATGCCAGCGGATACTTTGATTTCCATGGTGCCGATTTCATGACCTTTCTGGAGATTGTTCAGGCACACCGCAAGAAAATTGGCGGACAAGAGGTTCGCCGTCGAATGCGCAAAGGTTTTCCGTGGCTCAGCATCCTGCCGCTGCTTACCGCCCCCGAGCCGTCTGCTGATCTTTCCCATCGTTACGGCGGGGACGAAACCGGCTATTCGCAGGAAAAACGGAAGAACAAGGAGCTGATTCAGTTTCACTACGATGTCAGCAACGAGTTCTATGCGCTGTTTCTGGATCCCGAGATGCTGTATTCCTGTGGATATTTTACCGACTGGACAAATTCCCTGGAACAGGCCCAGCACGACAAGCTCGATCTGATCTGCCGCAAGCTTCGCCTGAAGCCTGGCGATCGTTTTCTCGATATCGGCAGCGGCTGGGGCGCCCTGCTGTGTCACGCTGCACAGCACTATAGTGTAGTGGCCGAGGGTGTCACGCTATCGCAGCGACAGCACGACTATACGGTCGAGAAGATTGCAAGGCTTGGCCTGCAGGACTGCGTTACGGTATCACTGCGGGACTATTTAACCCTGGAAGGGGTCTACGACAAGATCTCCAGCATCGGTATGTACGAACATGTCGGCATTGCCAACTATCCTGTCTACTTCAAGAAGGTGTTGTCACTGCTGGACGATCACGGCATTTTTCTCAATCATGGCATTACGCGGCGGGGCAAGCTCAACGCCAAGACTGCCGGACGGGTCAGTGCATCCCGTGGTGTGCTGCTCAAATATATTTTTCCCGGCTCCGAGCTCGATGACATCGGTCACACGATTCAGGTCATGGAAGGATGTGGCCTGGAAGTCTATGACGCGGAGAACCTGCGTCCCCACTACGGGAAAACGTGCCGGCTGTGGTACGAGCGGCTGCTCGCACAAAGCGAGGCCGCCATCCAGCAGGTTGGCTACGAGCGCTATCGCATGTGGCTCGTCTACCTTGCCGCGGTTGCTCGTACCTTTGATCTTGGCGCGATGCGTATCTATCAAACTGTCGCGACGAAACGGGCAATGATTGCAGGGAATGTGTTGCCACCGACGCGTAGCGACCTTTACTCGGATCAATAATGTCGAACTTGAGTGATTGGCGCAGGGCATCACGGTTCCTGGTAACGCCGCTCCCACTCCAGCATGTTTTTGCGGGCGTCCTGTACATAGGCCGTACGCTTGAGGGTGGCAATCAGCAGCCTGTTGAGCAGCTTTCCGAGCGGCCGCAGCGGCCGGTCGACATCAAAAAACAGCACCACCCGCTGTTCGTCTGTGTCGTTCCATACTTCGTGTTCAAAGTAATCATCAAAGACGACGCATTTACCTTCTTCCCAGCCGAAGACTTCATTGTCGACGCGAATCCGGCAG
>JBDLJX010000159.1:0-3774 GCA_039714155.1 Pseudomonadota bacterium
TGACACCGGTACCTGTCTCAACGACCGTGCCGGCACCGTCGCAGCCAAGGATTGCCGGCAGGGCGTCGGGGTAAAACACACCGTTGTTGCGCAGCTTGGTGTCGATGGGGTTCACACCGGCGGCCCTGAGTTGCACCTTGATCCGGGTTGCAGTGCCGATATGTGGCTCGGGTATGTCGACTGCCTGCAGCACCTCGTCGGCCGGTCCGGCAGCGGTCATGTGGATGGCTTTCATGCCGGAGTTATAACATGGTTTGGTGGATGGGGCCATGTACGGGGCAGTTTTCATGGTCGCAGTGACAGCTTGTGCTAATGTATGCGTATCATGCAAAAAAAGCTGCAGCTCCGGTTTCCATTGTACGCACTGCTGGTATTGCTGGCGCTGGCCCCGGTCTGGTATCCGCTGGCCAGCGAGCGGGTTGCCGTGGTGCTGGATATTGACGGTGCAATCGGTCCCGCGACGACAGATTACATTCACCGCGGACTGGAGCGCGCGCGTGAACAGGGCGCTGGCCTGGTAATCCTGCGCATGGATACGCCGGGCGGGCTGGATACGGCCATGCGCGATATTATCCAGGAGATTCTGGTATCAACGGTCCCGGTGGCTACCTATGTGCATCCCGGTGGTGCGCGCGCTGCCAGTGCCGGTACCTATATTCTCTATGCCAGTCATCTCTCGGTGATGTCACCCGGCACCAACCTGGGTGCGGCGACACCGGTGGAGATCGGTGGTATCCCGGATGCCGATGATCTGTTGAAAAAGAAACCCGGGAACGGTGAGGCTGAGCAGCCTGCCGACAGCAAGGATGCCATGGAAAGCAAGCGCATCAATGATGCTGTTGCCTATATTCGCGGCCTGGCACAGATGCGGGGACGCAATGTCGAATGGGCCGAACTCGCCGTTCGCGAGGCCGCCAGTCTGCCGGCTGCTGAAGCCCTGGAACTGGGCGTCATAGATATGGTTGCCGGGGATATTCGCGACCTGCTGTCCCAGGCACAGGGGCGCACCGTGACGGTTGCCGGGAACGAGCAGGTGCTGGATGTGGCGGATCTGCCCTTGCTGGTGATCGAGCCTGACTGGCGCAATCGTCTGCTGGCGGTGATCACCGATCCGAATATTGCCTATATATTGATGTTGATTGGCATCTACGGACTGTTTTTCGAATTCGCCAATCCGGGTTTTGTGCTGCCGGGCGTGGCCGGTGCCATCAGCCTGTTGCTGGCCCTGTATGCATTCCAGGTGTTGCCAGTGAACTATGCGGGACTGGCGCTGATGTCACTCGGGATCATCTTCATGCTGGCCGAAGCCTTCGCGCCCAGTTTCGGGGCGTTGGGTATTGGCGGGGTTATTGCGTTTGTGGCGGGTTCCATCATCCTGTTTGACCAGGAGGGCACCGGCTACGCCGTGTCATTGCCACTGATTTTTACCCTGTCCATCGTCAGTGCCGCTTTTTTTCTGTTTATCATCGGTGCGGCCATCAAGGCACGCCAGCGCCCCGTGGTCAGCGGTCAGGAGGAATTGCTGCATGCCGTTGGCGAGGTGCTGGCTGATTTTCAGGGAAGCGGGCGCATCCGTATTCATGGCGAGATCTGGCTGGCAGAGTCGGCAACACCGGTAAACCGTGGAGACAGGGTGCAGGTGGTTGCCGTCGACGGGCTGGTGCTGAAGGTTCAACCGCTACAACAGGAGGTGTGAGATGGCTATCCCGGGAATTTTTGTCGCTTTAATTGTTTTCGTTGCCTTGCTGCTGTACACGTTCCGCATTCTGCGGGAATACGAGCGTGGTGTCATTTTTACACTGGGGCGCTTCTGGAAGGTCAAGGGTCCCGGCCTGATTATTGTTGTCCCGCTCATTCAACAGATGGTCAGGGTGGATCTGCGCACCGTGGTTATGGACGTTCCCAGCCAGGATGTGATATCGCGTGACAATGTTTCGGTCAAGGTCAATGCCGTGATCTACTTTCGTGTGATCGATGCCGAGAAGGCCATTATCCAGGTGGAGGATTTCCTCGTCGCGACCAGCCAGCTGGCACAGACCACCCTGCGTTCGGTGCTGGGACAGCATGAGCTGGATGACATGCTGGCGGAACGGGAGAAACTGAATTCCGATATCCAGATGCTGCTGGATCAGCAGACCGATGCCTGGGGTATCAAGGTTGCGAACGTGGAGATCAAGCATGTCGATATTGACGAGAGCATGGTGCGTGCCATTGCCCGCCAGGCAGAAGCAGAGCGCGAACGACGTGCCAAGGTGATTCACGCCGAGGGCGAGATGCAGGCGGCCACAAAGCTGGTCGAGGCGGCAAAGATATTGGATGAGCAGCCACAGTCACTGCAGCTGCGTTACCTGCAGACCCTGACGGAGATTGCCGGGGAGAAGAGTTCCACCATCGTGTTCCCGTTACCGCTGGACAGCATCGGCAGGATGTTCGGACAGGGAGCAGATTCATAGGACGGTGCATGATCGCGCATGCGATATGCTCCTGCGACAATTGATACACTTGTAGGAGCGCATTGCATGCGCGATTCCGTTTCAGTTGTTATCGATCTCCGGGGCGAAGCCGCGGCGCAGGGTATTTTCAGTGATACATACCGGGTCCATGAACTGCTTCAGGTAATCCGGCCCGCCTGCCTTGCTGCCCGCACCACTGAGCCTGAATCCGCCGAAAGGCTGGCGTGATACCAGGGCGCCGGTGATCTTGCGATTGAGGTACAGGTTGCCGACATGAAAGGCGTGGCGTGCCCGTTCCAGGTGGGCAGGCTGGCGGGAATATACCCCGCCGGTCAACGCGTACTGCGTGCCGTTGGCGATCTCAAGCGCATGTTCGAAGTCGCTGGCGCGCAGTATCGCAATCACCGGTCCGAAAATTTCCTCCTGCGCGAGCGGGTCATCCGGGTGCACGTCGGTAAAGATGGCCGGTGTCAGATAATGGCCGGTGTCTGGCAGATCATTACGCGTCTCCGTGATCAAATGTGCCCGCTGTGCACCCTGCTCGATGATGGCATGGATACGTTCCCGTGCCGTGGCATCAATGACCGGGCCGATGATATTCCCGGGCTCCCGCGGATCACCCGCGACAAGGCTGGCCGTGGCATCGCGCAGGCGTCCCGCCACGGCGTCATGGATGTCGCCCACCACAATCACGCGCGAGGCAGCACTGCACTTCTGTCCCTGGTAGCCAAAGGCAGACTGCACCACGCCCGGGATGGCATCGTCGAGATTGGCATCCTCATCGATAATGATGGCGTTCTTGCCACCCATCTCGGCAATGACACGTTTGATGTGTCTCTGACCGGGCGCAAGTTGTGCGCCGGTTGCGAGCAACTGCGTGCCTGCAGCCCGTGACCCGGTAAAGGCAATGATGTCGATGTCGGGACGGGCTGCAAGGTAGGCGCCGACCTGTTCACCGGGGCCGGGCAGGAAGTTGACCACACCAGGCGGCAGTCCTGCTGCATGCAGCAGATCAACGAAGCGGGCGGCAATCACCGGTGTCAGCGAGGACGGTTTCAGGATGGCGGTATTGCCGGTCACGATGGTGGCTGACAACATGCCGGTGAGAATCGCCAGCGGGAAATTCCACGGCGCAATGACCAGGCCAACGCCACGGGGACGGTAACTTGCCGTATTGTGTTCACCATTTATTTCCACGATGCTGCCGGCGGCCAGGCGCTCTGCCTGGTCTGCGTAGTAATGCAGGAAGTCCACCGCTTCGCAGACGTCGGCATCGGCCTCGCACCAGTGCTTGCCGGCTTCCAGCACCTGCCAGGCGGCA
>JBDLJX010000160.1:0-3745 GCA_039714155.1 Pseudomonadota bacterium
ATGCGGACACGCGTTAAAATCTGCGGGATTACCCGCATTGAAGATGCCGTCTGTGCGGTAGCGCATGGCGCCGATGCCATTGGCCTGGTCTTCTACGAGCCCAGTCCGCGTTATATTGCACCAGCGGCGGCGGCGGAGATTGCCCGCCAGGTTGCACCCTTTGTTACGGTAACAGGGCTGTTCGTCAATGCCGCACCGGATGTCGTGCATGCCGTGTGTGAGACGGTGTCGCTGGGCCTGCTGCAGTTTCACGGCCAGGAAAGCAATGCAGATTGCCGGCAGTACGGCATGCCGTTTATCAAGTCCGTTGCCATGCAGGAAGCGACCTCACTGGCGGTTGCCGCCCGGGATTATCCGGATGCTGCCGGTTTGCTGCTGGATACCTGGCAGCCTGAGACCCATGGCGGTGGAGGTGTGGCATTTGACTGGAACAGGGTGCCGGGAGAAGTCATGGTACCGCTGATACTGGCTGGCGGACTGACCCCTGACAATGTCAGTGCTGCCATCCGGCAGGTACAGCCGTATGCCGTCGATGTCAGTAGCGGCGTAGAAATCGACAAGGGCATCAAGTCGGCAGACAGGATTGCAGCTTTTATGAAAGGAGTACGCAGTTGTGGAACAGACACGAGTGATTGACGCAGCCGATATGAGTGCGTCGCTCCCGGATGAGACCGGGCATTTCGGCCCCTATGGTGGGCGCTTCGTCGCTGAAACACTCATGCGCCCGCTGGATGAACTGACGGCTGCGTTTGAGAAATATCTCAAGGACCCGGACTTTCTGGCGGAACTGGATGCTGACCTGGCCAATTTCGTCGGCCGTCCGTCGCCACTCTATCTGGCCGAGCGCTGGAGTAACGAAATCGGCGGCGCCCGGATTTACCTCAAGCGTGAAGACCTGAATCACACCGGCGCACACAAGATCAACAACACCGTCGGCCAGGCATTGCTGGCGAAGCGCATGGGCAAGCGCCGGATTATTGCCGAGACCGGCGCCGGCCAGCATGGCGTCGCATCGGCGACGGTTGCCGCGCGGCTGGGCATGGACTGCGTCGTCTACATGGGGTCCGAGGACATCAAGCGGCAGGCGATCAATGTCTATCGCATGCGGCTGCTGGGTGCCAAGGTGGTTGCTGTCGAATCCGGTTCGAAGACCCTTAAAGACGCCCTCAACGAGGCGCTGCGTGACTGGGTCACCAACGTTGATGATACCTTCTACATTATCGGCACGGTCGCCGGACCACACCCGTATCCCGCCATGGTGAGGGATTTTCAGACAATAATCGGCCGCGAGACCCGCGAGCAGATCATGCAGCAGACCGGCCGCCTGCCGGATGCGCTGGTCGCCTGTGTCGGTGGCGGCTCCAATGCCATTGGCCTGTTCTATCCCTTTATCAATGACGCCGACGTTGCCATGCACGGTGTCGAGGGTGGTGGTGACGGCGTTGAAACGGGACGTCATGCAGCGCCGCTGTGTGATGGCAGGCCCGGAGTCCTGCATGGCAACCGCACCTACCTGATGGAAGATGACGACGGCCAGATCCTCGAAACCCATTCCATCTCTGCGGGACTGGACTATCCCGGCGTCGGTCCGGAACATGCCTGGCTGAAAGATACCGGGCGGGCGAAGTATGTTGCCGTTACCGACCAGGAGGCACTGGCTGCCTTCCATCATCTGACCCGCACCGAGGGTATTTTGCCGGCACTGGAATCCAGTCATGCGCTGGCCTACACCACCGGGCTTGCCGCCGATATGCGTCCCGATCAGAGCATTGTCGTGAACCTGTCCGGCCGCGGCGACAAGGATGTCCATACGATTGCCACGCTGGAAGGAATCAGGATATGAGTCGTATCCAGCAACGTTTTGAACAGTTGAAGGCACAACAGCGCAAGGCGCTGATTCCCTATGTCACCGCCGGTGATCCACAGCCCGGTGTGACCGTGCCGATTATGCATGCACTGGTTGATGCCGGTGCCGATCTCATTGAAATCGGCGTGCCGTTTTCCGATCCGATGGCAGATGGCCCGGTGATCCAGGCTGCCTGTGAGCGTGCGCTGCAACATCATGTCAGCCTGCATGACGTCCTCGACATGATCCGTGACTTTCGCACGCGGGATACCGATACACCGGTCGTGCTGATGGGTTATCTCAACCCGATCGAGGCATGGGGTTACGAGGCGTTTGCCAGTGCCGCAAATGCAGCCGGTGTGGATGGTGTACTGACGGTGGACATGCCACCGGAAGAGGCCGGGGCACTGACGGCTGCACTGCAGTCCGTCGGGCTGGATGTAATCTTCCTGCTGGCGCCCACCAGCAGTGACGAGCGCATCCGCAAGGTCAGCGAATCCGCCAGTGGTTTTGTCTATTACGTATCATTCAAGGGCGTCACCGGCGCCAACCGGCTGGATGTCGATGCCGTTGCCGGCAAGCTGGATGAGTTGCGTGCTCATATCAGTCTGCCACTGGGCGTCGGTTTTGGTATTCGTGATGCGGAATCGGCAGCACAGGTGTCACGTATTGCCGATGCCGTGGTGGTTGGCAGTGCGCTGGTTGGCAAGATACCCGAACTGGCCGGGCAGCCGGAAAAAATCCCGGCATCGCTGGCGGCAACCCTGTCAGTCATGCGCTCGGCCATTGACCGGCAGACAGGCTGATACACAATGACCGGCAACAGTTGAACAGGATATAATCACCGCATGAGCTGGTTCAGAAAACTGATGCCGTCCAAGATCCGCACTGCCAGTGGCAACAAGCGGACAGTACCGGAAGGCCTGTGGGTCAAGTGCGACAGTTGCAGCGCGGTGTTGTACCGCTCCGAGCTGGAACGCAATTTCGATGTCTGCCCCAAGTGCAGCCACCATATGCGTATCGGTGCGCGGCACCGGCTGGAGATGTTTCTGGATGACGGCTCGTTGCAGGAGATCGGTGATGGCCTGGAACCGGTCGATGTCCTGAAGTTCAGGGACAGCAAGAAATACCGTGACCGCCTGACTGCTGCCCAGAAGTCCACTGGCGAGAAAGATGCACTGGTCGTCATGCGCGGCAGCGTACAGGAACTGCCGGTCGTCGCCGTGGCATTTGAATTCCGTTTTATGGGGGGTTCCATGGGCGCCGTCGTCGGTGAACGTTTTATGCGTGCCGTCAACACCTGCCTGGAGGACCAGCTGCCGCTGGTGTGTTTCTCTGCCAGTGGCGGTGCCCGTATGCAGGAAGCTCTGTTTTCGCTGATGCAGATGGCCAAGACCAGTGCCGGCCTGGCGCGCATGTCGGCTGCCGGATTGCCGTTCATCTCGGTACTGACCGACCCTACCATGGGTGGTGTATCGGCCAGCTTTGCCATGCTTGGTGATATCAATATTGCGGAACCGAAGGCCCTGATCGGCTTTGCCGGCCCCCGGGTTATCGAACAGACGGTGCGCGAGACCCTGCCGGATGGCTTTCAGCGCAGTGAGTTCCTGCTTGAGCATGGCACCATCGACATGATTGTTGACCGGCGTGAAATGCGTACTACCATCGCCAGCCTGCTGGGCATGCTGACGGGTAAATCTGCTGCCGCCTCCTGAAAAAGACAGCTATTTTTTGCCTCGGAATCCACGAAAGGACACGCAAAAATGCCTTTCACCAGGGAGAACCAAGGTAAGTCAGCCGACAGGGTTATCCGTGGGACGCCATGAATACGTCCCTGTAGGCTTGACGGCAGCGTCCCTGCTGCCGACACCCACGGATAACCCTGTCGGCTGACTTATG
>JBDLJX010000161.1:0-3662 GCA_039714155.1 Pseudomonadota bacterium
CAGTACATTCCGGTAATTTAAGACAATTATCTGTACTTCCGCTTTGGAGTCTATACCAGTCATCCGACCAAATTACTCAGGTATTCGCCCAGGAAGGTCAGGAAACCGACCTAGACTTGCCGTTCCCCAGCGCCATCTGTAGGACAGCAATGCAGCAAAACCAGTCGTTGACCTGCTGTAGATTTTCTAGAATCTATTACTCTGTTGGTAGCGGTGGAGGGATAAAACCATCTCAGTCGCCCTTCATGATGTTCTTTGACATAGTTGCTTCACCACTGCGTGGCCCATTGATATTGAGCATGACCAATCATCGCCTGAACAGGTTAATCAGCAGTGTCAAAACCACACTGATGATCACCATGGACGTTATGGGTATGAATACCATCCCGCGCTCAGTCTCGATGCGTATATCACCCGGCAAGCGGCCAAACCAGCTGAAGGCCCAGGGTGCGAACTGTAGTATCGCCCCAACGACCAGCAGCACAGCACCGGCAATCATTATCCATTTCGCCATATTCAGCGTACCAGACCGTTATTCAATACCTTCAAAAATCACCAACCATAAAGCAGTCATTCGTCATACACAGGAAACCCGCTGATGCAGTTTTCCTGTCAGGCAACTACCGGCCAGATCGGACCTCCGGCAGATACAGAAAATCCCTCTGAGGGGGCTCTGGACTCCCTCCACTCTGGCTCTGAGAGACGCGTCGTTACGAACCCTCGTACAGGAAACGGTAGATCCTGGCCTTCTTGCTCTTCTTCCCTTCACTGGCGATAAAAAGATCCCCGCTCTCAGCAAAGGTGATGCCCTCCGGCTGTGGAAAGTATTTCTTGCGTAACTCCGCTTTACCCAGGTAACAACCTTCAGGGGAATAGCGCACGACCATTTTGATAGAGTGGGTGCTGATTACGTACACTTCGCCCGTCAGGGGATGAATTGCAATACCTGACGGATGAAAGATACCCTCCCCGTCCAGAAAATCCGAGGAGTCGATAACCAGCACCGGGGTCTCTGATCGTTGTTTCGACTGCAGATCGAAGTCGAAAACCTTTCTTGTCCTATCCCCGTCAAGCGGCGAGCCCTTGCAGGCTATCAACAACCGTTTTCTCACCACATCTAGACAGAGTCCCTCCGGATCATATAGGTGGTCCAGTCGCAGATCGTAGTCTCGATTGACCGGCGCCTCACCTGAGTAACCGATAATCTCATGTAGCATCGGCTTCTCGCCTGCCGTGAGGATGAAGGTGGTATCGTTGACGGCAACGA
The DNA here is from genome assembly GCA_039714155.1 of Pseudomonadota bacterium. GTDB lineage: Bacteria > Pseudomonadota > Gammaproteobacteria > UBA9214 > UBA9214 > SZUA-186. The sequence goes on from JBDLJX010000161.1 coordinate 1,268, forward strand.
TGTCCTCCGAATCATGGAAACCGTGGGCTTTGTACTCCGTCACGGCTCCCGAGGACAGATCCAGGTGATGGACTTGCAGTGCTTCGTCCTGGACGAACACCAGGGCGTCTTCGCCTGGTAACGACCAGATACCGGAGATCTCTACGTAGCGCTCCGGTAACTTATAGGTACTGTCTGGCTCGTTCAAATCATACGGTACGCTCATGGCATATAGCATAAGGGATTTCTGCAGGGTATCGGAATACCTGCGATGCACCGGGCAGCACCCGCCCGGCCGAGTATGGCCGTGAAAGCGTCATTCATATTGTCCGTTGCCGGCGTCGTCAGTTAACACGGTTAAGACCGGGATCGGCCAACTCTTGCCCTTCACGGGCGAGCAATGAACGGCAAGTTGATACTGTAATCGGTTATTCAATTACAGCTATAAATCCACAGGCTCGAAGATCACGTGGGTGGTGCCGTCGCTGGAGAAGGAGTAGCGTATCGCGGTCGATGACCGCCCCTTCAATATTAGCCATTTTTCCTCAAGAAGCCTTGATTCCGGTCCGCTATAGCGTGTGTGGCACTGTCATGCTGTCGGAGATTCTGCCCCTGCATTTTGGTCGCTATGCAGGCGCCGGGCAGCATCGCTGGCTGATCGTTACAGGAGGTAATGATGCGTAATTGTCTATTGATTTCTCTCTGCTTATTCGCTTTTTCTGCAGTTGGTGAGAGCAGGGAGCCACCCAGGGATGAGGTAATCGATACCCCGGACCTGGTTGCCCTTCTGATGGAAGGTGATTTTGGCAGCATCAACGGAATAATCGAGGACTACCAGGCTGTCTATGAAGCGGACCCGGCTCGCGAGCTGCATGCCGTTGTCCCATATCGGCAGTTTATTGATGCCGCATATCTGAAAGACAAGAGGAACGTGATAGAGGCCCGCCTTGAAGAGTGGGAGCACCACTCGGTGGAATCGTTTGCGCCCTATATGGCGATGTGCAGCTACAGTTACGGTCTTGCATCGCAAACCCGTGGCAATGACAGGATACGCAACCTGGTGGACCTGAGGCTGCATTGTGGCCATGCCATCAAACTGAATCCGAAAGCGCCCTATGCCTATGGCCGGTTGGTCAAGGCTGCACGTATGAACAAGGAGCGCAAGGAGGCCGATCGCTGGTTACGGCGCGGCCTGTCTGTCCTGCCTGAGTCGTATTTTGTGCGCAGTGCCTACCAGTCGTTGTTGTCACCGCGTCACGGTGGGTCAAACGAGGAGATGCTCGCCTTTGCGGAACAAGCGCAGCGACATGCTGACAGCAATCCCATGCTGGTCCGTTTGATCAGTGATGCGCATGATAATATTGGCAATCAGCATTCCAGAAATGATGATTACCTGAAGGCGATCACTTCCTATAGCAAAAGCCTTGAGTTCTATGTTTGGGGCAATCCGCTGATCTCGCTGGCTGCCTCGTATTCGGCAATGGGTGAGAACGATCTCGCCATTAACGCGTTGACGCGTGCAATGGAAGTGCGTGATTCCTATTACCTCTATAAGCGTCGTGCACGGGTATATTCCGATGCAGGACGTTTCGAGGAAGCGCTTGCAGATATAGAAACAGCATTAGCGGCCGAGCCTGATAACACAGATTTTCTTCGTACCAGGGCAAATATTCTCTACAAAATGGAAGATTATGCAGCCGCGCTGGCCGTTTACGAAACCCTGGTCGAAGTCGGGTCAGCGACTGCCTGGGACTGGCGGCGAATTGCCTATATCAAACAGCGCAAAATCATTGATATAGAGGCAGCGGAACGCAGCTACATACGGGCGCTCGCACTGGAGCCTAGCAGTAACTGGGCATGGCACGAATTTGCGACATTGTTGTACAACAAAAAGGACTCGCGCGCACCGGCCGCATTCCAGACTTACCTGGACATCTGTGCGACTGGCAAAGAGTGTGATCCGGTTCTTGTCGACAGGTCGAAAAAATTTGTGGCCTGCGTCAATTCAGAACCGGAATGCAGTCTCAGTACGGAAGAGTACCGCGACTGGTTGCCTGGCGCATGAAACACAATAAAAACACAGCAGGGCCAGGTTTTTCGTCTGAATCGTCGATTGCCGTTACTTGATCTATGACACTCCATGGTATTTTTCGGGGCACCGGTGAAACGAACGCTCAGGGGAATGACCATTTCCCTCTGCACAGTTGCCATTCAGGGATTATGTCGGAATGACAGCATCGGGGCGTCTCCCGCTGTTTAGAGAATTCTTATTTAGAATCAGTCCCAAGGTCCGGCATTGACCGGTAACTTGCCGTTCACAGCGAGGACAGAATCACAACCTGGCGTTGTTGCGAACGAGTAACTACGGCCACAACTTGCCCTTCCCGGATGACTTGCGAACGGCAACTGTGCAGCA
>JBDLJX010000162.1:0-3581 GCA_039714155.1 Pseudomonadota bacterium
TTCCCGGTCACATGGATCGGCATCGCCTTGCGCATCCCGGGGTACTGACGCCACAGTGTTGCGTTGTCATCACCCCAGGCAAATAAATGCGAGACGTATTTCAGCGACCGGGGTGACAACCGCCGCGAAAAATACATATCAGCCGGCAGGTGCACCAGCGCCTCCTCATCCCAGGAAACAATTTCATGACCCAGCCGGGACATGATCTGGAACATCTTCAGGTTCATCACCGTAAAGCTCTTGCAAAGGTACAGGCTTCTCGGAAACGAGGCGATGCGGAAGTCGATTTTCCGGTGCGAACCGATAATCGAGGAAAAACCACGCCGGGCCGCAATGCAGGCAAGCAACAGCTTGGGATCCAGTTCCCGCACCTGGTTCTCCACCGGAATGATCAATGGCACCTGTGCGGTCATCAGGCACTGACCCGGAAGCTGACTTCGGACAACCGCTCGACGGTCAGGTCACCGCTGTCGCCAAGCAGTCCCTGCAACCGCGCTATCCGCGTGCGGATGTCCTCGACGGGAATTTCCGGGTAGCGGTGGCGCTGGAATTCCGGACGGTTATGTGTGCCTGGCAGGCTTGATTTAAACCGCCGCACCACTTGCAGACCCTTCGTCAACAGCCAACGCTCCAGTTGTCTGAATTCGGCTTGTCCGGATGCAACGGCCTGGTTGACCTTCATGCCCTTCAACACGTCGATCAGCCGCTCGCAGGCAAGCGGGCCATCCTGTGCCGACAGATAGCGGTCAATCAGGGTCTGGCGCTCACAGGTGTTGGCAACGCCGAGGTCACCGTCGAGGATTTTCCGTAGTGTTGCCTGCAGTTCCTCGAAGCCGAAGCATTCATGACTCAGCCGGTTGGGCAGGCGGTAGAAGTCATCGTCGATATCCTCATTGATCGTGGCCCGGTAGCTGATGGCCGGGACACCCATGACATAGGCTTCAACCCCGGTGGTACAACCATTGTGAATGAGTGCCCTGGTCGCCATCAGCCAGGGCACGATATTCCCCTCGTTGCTTACCTGCACCCGCGGGCAGTCGGCGGCAATTCGGTGATAGACCTCGTGGTTTTCCGTCGGATGTGGTCGTACCACGATCCGGTAGTCCGGAAAGGCCTGTTCCAGTTCCGGGATGAGCTTCCTGAAGTAACCAAACACAGCCTGCTTGTGGACTGCCAGTCCGCTGGCATATTCCCGGCTCATACCCCGCGCGGAACGGCCAAACCTTGCCTTCCTGCCCGGCTTGTTCACGGGCCTGAACAGATTCATGTCCGGCCCGAAGGCATTCACATGATTGAAATTGGTGTTCACCAGGATGAAATTCCCGTGGGTGTTGCGCAATGCCTCGGCATCCTGCTGGTAGAAAGAGCGGATTTCCGACCGGAGCATGTCACCGCGCGGGTTACCAATGGCGTGTATCGGCGTGTCTGCGGGGAGGTGCGGGTACTGGCGCCACAGCTCGACATTGTCCTGCCCCCAGGCAAACAGACTCGACACATACTTGATGGACAGCGCATTCAGCCGGCGCGAGAAATAGGTTTCGGGCGGCAGGTGGACCAGGGCCTCTTCATCCCATGCGACGATTTTATGGCCCAACCGGCGCGCAATCCGGAAAAACAGCAGGCTGCGGATGGTCATGCTTTTGGACAGGTAGATAGCGCGGGGAAAGGAATCAATGCTCAATTCCATTTCCCGGCGTGATCCAATGACCGAGGCAAAGCCGTGCCGTGCCGCGATACAGGCGAGCAGCAGCTTGGGATCAAGCTCGCGCACCTGGTTTTCGACCGGGATCAGCAGGAGTGCATTTGCTGTGCTCATGCCGGTTTCCAGTCTGCCTGCTGGCCGGAGCGCTGTTTATTCAAGAAGCGGCTTCCAGCAGTTGGCCCTGTTGAGCACGCACCGCTTCCAGGATCCGGGGCACCAGGCGCCGGCCACTGACATTGTGGTAATCAAGCACTTCCTGCGGTGTGCCACAGGCCGGATGGTCCTCGATGGCAAACTTCAGCAGTTGCTTGCCGCGCAGGGTCCCGGAGGACATACAGGCATTCAGCAGGCAGTCACCGAGACCGCCGTATTGCGAGTGGTCATCCAGAACGATCAGGGTGTCACAGGCACCGACAGTTTCCTCGAGCCACTGACCATCGACACGGTTCAGCCACGGCAGGTTTACAACCTTCAGGGAAAAGCCCTCGTCTTGCAGCAGGCCGGCGGCCGTAAGGGCCTCATGCAGCATGACCGGGCCGTAACTGAACAGCACCGCATCCCTGCCCTCGCTTAACACGCTGCCCTTGCCGAAACTGAGTTGAGCCCCTGCTGCCATGGGGATTGTCCCGGGGGATGGTGAAATGACCAACCGCAGCATGCAGGTATGTCTGGCTGTGTTTACACACCATTCCAGCGCCTGTTTTGTTTCTGCACTGTTGCAGGGCTCAATGATTACGCAGTCCGGCAGAGCACCAAACAGGGAGATGTCACGCAGGCTCTGATGAGACTTGCCGGGACCGGCCGGAATAAGTCCGGCATAATGACAAACGTAGATGATTTTCGACTGTTCCGTTGCATTGTTATAGATCTGCTCATTGGACCGTGAGGCAAGAAATACACCGAAGGAATTCACAATCGGCAGGTAACCCTGCAGGGCCAGCCCGCCGGCCGTGGACACCATGTCCTGCTCGGCAATGCCGTTTTCAATGAAACGTTCGGGAAAGGCCTCTTCAAACGCACGCAAACCACAATCGGCAGACAGGTCGGCATCCAGGACAATGATGTCCTCCCTGCTGGCACCCAGTTCAAGCAGCGCCTGGCCGTAGGCATCCACCACCTTTTCGGCGATGTCCCTGAGCCGGGGGCGGTGTTGCTCACGGGTCTCGATGACTTCCGTGTGCAGCGGATCAAGCCCGAGTTCCCCGAACCGTTCCGACAGTCGCCCGGTGATTTCCGCATAGCCGGCTGCAAATGCCTCATCACCGGGTGCGCCGGAATGCCATGCATACAGACCTCCACCTTCTTTCAGGGCGGCCGGGCCTTGCATAAAGGAAACCCCCTTGCCCTTGATGGTGTCGGCAATCAGTATCTTTGGCCGGTCCTGTATCTGCCGAAGTTCATTGAATGCCCGTTCCAGCTGTGCAAAATCGTGCCCGTCGCAACGCGCCACGTGCCAGCCGAAGACGTCGAATTTTTTCGCCAGGTCACCCAGATCGATAATTTCCGCCACCGGCTTGTCAGACTGGATCTTGTTGCAATCAACAATTGCGGTGATGTTGCTGACCGACTGGTGGGCCGTGGTCTGCAACGATTCCCAGATCTGTCCCTCCTGCAGTTCACCATCGCCGGTCATCACGAAGACATGCCCTGCCGAGCCCTGCAGCCTTCTCGCCAGCGCCATGCCCTTGGCCTTGGAGATGCCCATTCCGAGTGAACCCGAGTTGGTTTCGACACCGTCGATACCAATATCCGGATGGCCGTCAGTCCCGCCAAGCCGCCGCAGGTTGATAAACTGCTCCCGGGAAATAATCCCCAGTGAATACAGCACGGCATAGTAGGCGGGCGCGTCATGCCCCTTGGATGAAAAATAGATATCGCG
>JBDLJX010000163.1:0-3559 GCA_039714155.1 Pseudomonadota bacterium
CGAGAAGCGCAGGATACCCGCGTAGCGGGCAAGCCGCCGGGCCGCCTTTCTTTTGGGTACTTTTCTTTGGCGGAGCAAAGAAAAGTACCTCGCCCGAAAGGGACGAAAACCAACCTGTAAACAAAAAAACGGGCGCCGCAGCGCCCGTTCCCAAACCACATAGAGAAATAACCCCTACAGGTTATACCCCGTCTCATCATGCAGCACGATATCCAGACCCTGGGTCTCTTCATCGGCGGTTACACGCAGCCCGATAACCGCATCAACCAGTTTCAGAATAATCCAGCTGAGGACCCCGCAATACACAAAGGTCGCGGCAACACCGACAAACTGCACCCATACCTGGCCACCCATGGTCATGCCCTCGGCAAGACCGGCACCACCGAGGATGGCAACAAACACACCGGCCAGCATGGTACCCAGTATTCCGCCCATGCCGTGGACCGGGAATACATCGAGCGAGTCGTCGATCTTCAGCGTGTGCTTCAGAAACGCCGTAGCGCTGTAGCAGACCACACCGGCAGTAAGACCGATAATCAGTGCGCCGACCGGACCGACAAAACCCGATGCCGGGGTAATGGTGCCAAGGCCGGCCACCATGCCGGTGACAATACCCAGCACACTCGGCTTGCCATGACGGATCCACTCCATCGCCATCCACGCCAGCGAACCGGCGGCGGCGCTGATGTGCGTCACCAGCATCGCCATGCCGGCATCACCGTTGGCAGCCAGCGCACTGCCGGCATTGAAACCGAACCAGCCCACCCACAGCATGCCGGCACCGGCCACGGTCATGGTGAGGTTGTGCGGCGGCATCGGTGTCCTGCCGAAACCCTTGCGCGGACCCAGCACCATCGCGGCAACCAGCGCCGCGACACCGGCGTTGACGTGCACCACGGTACCGCCGGCGAAATCCAGCAGGCCCATGTCAGCCAGCCAGCCACCGCCCCACACCCAGTGGGTCACCGGGGCATACACCACCACCAGCCAGATGGCCGAGAACCACAACATGGCGGAAAACTTCATGCGTTCGGCAAAGGCACCGACAATCAGCGCCGGGGTAATGATGGCAAACGTCATCTGGAACATGGAAAACACGGTTTCCGGGATGGTGCCGCTCATGCTGTCACGGTTGATCCCGCCATGCATCAACTGGTCAAGGCTGCCAATCCACCTGTTCATGTCACCGCCGTCGCCAAAGGCCAGACCGTAGACGAACACCAGCCACAGCACCGAGACCAGGCAGGTAACGGCAAAACAGTGCATCAACACCGACAGTACATTCTTTGCACGCACCAGGCCGGCGTAAAACATTGACAGTCCCGGAATGGTCATAAACAGTACCAGTGCCGTGGACGTCAGAATCCACGCCGTGTCGGCACCGTTGAGTTCATCCGCCATGGCCTGGGACGGCAACAGGCAGATTGCCACAGACAGGGTAGCGAGCGCCCCCTTCTCTTTGAGAAATTTCATTTGATTCCTCCCAGGATTTTCTTTCTTTTTAAAGTGCGTCCGGGCCAGTCTCGCCAGTGCGGATGCGGATGGTCTGTTCAAGGTTAGAAACAAAGATCTTGCCATCGCCGATCTTGCCGGTGTTCGCCGCATTGGAAATGGCGTCGATGACCTTGTCAGCCATGTCAGCCGCGATACCGATTTCAATCTTGACCTTGGGCAGGAAGTCCACCACGTACTCGGCACCACGATACAGTTCGGTATGCCCTTTCTGGCGACCAAAGCCCTTTACCTCGGTCACGGTAATCCCCTGCACCCCGATATCGTGCAATGCCTCACGGACATCCTCGAGCTTGAAGGGCTTTATAATTGCGGTAATCAATTTCATTGTTTTCCTCCGGTTAAACGGACCCCTGATTCGGGTGAGCATCATACCAAAGGAAAATTGGGGACAGACCCCGTTTCTTGTGTTTTTATTATATTTTTCCCGCAGGACATCAAACAAGAAACGGGGTCTGTCCCCAATTTTCCAAAAAAACGGGCGCCGCAGCGCCCGTCAATTAACAACATCATGTTTTATAGAGGATTACTTGCCGGAACCCTGTGAGCCCACAAATTCCGGATAGGCCTCCAGACCGCACTCGGAGAGGTCGACACCCGCGTACTCTTCCTCCTCGCTGACGCGAATACCGATGATCATCTTGATGATGAACCAGGTCACCATGCTGGCAACGAAGGTCCAGGCAAAAATGACACCCAGGCCCGCCAGCTGCGCACCGATGGTTGCGTCTCCATTGGAAAGCACCACGGCCAGCAGGCCCCACATGCCGACGATACCGTGCACGGAGATGGCACCGACCGGATCATCAATCCGCATCTTGTCGAGCGTCAGGATGGAGAACACCACGATCACGCCACCCACGGCACCGATAACGCATGCCAGCAGTGGCGTCGGTGTCAGCGGCTCTGCCGTAATCGCGACCAGGCCAGCCAGGGCACCGTTAAGCGCCATGGTGAGATCCGTCTTGCCGAACAGCAGGCGGGCCGTCAGCATCGCAGCGATGACACCGCCGGCTGCAGCCATGTTGGTGTTCACGAATACCAGGGCAACCGCGTTGGCTTCTTCCACGTTGGAAATAACCAGCTCGGAGCCACCATTGAATCCAAACCAGCCCATCCACAGGATGAAGGTACCCAGTGTCGCCAGCGGCATGTTACAACCCGGGATCGGGTTGATCGAACCATCCGCACGGTACTTGCCTTTACGTGCGCCAAGCAGGAGCACACCGGCAAAGGCTGCCGTTGCACCACACAGATGCACGACGCCGGAACCGGCAAAGTCCAGGAAGCCGAGTGCGTCGAGACCGCCGCCGCCCCACTTCCAGTAACCCTGCAGGGGATAGATGAAACCGGTCATGACAACCGCAAAGATCAGGAATGCCCACAGCTTCATGCGTTCAGCCACGGCACCCGAGACAATTGACATGGCGGTTGCCACGAATACCACCTGGAAAAAGAAATCGGACAGGCCGGAATAGTAGGTTTCACCCCCGCTGGCAATCACGTCAGCCGCAGTATTATCACTGCTGCCGAGGATACTGCCAAGACCGGGCCACCAGGGACTCACAGCCTCGGCCGGGTACATGATGCTGTAGCCATACAGCATGTACATGATACTGGCCACGGCAAACAGGGAAATGTTCTTGGTTAAAATTTCGGCGGTGTTTTTGGCACGCACCATACCGGCCTCGAGCATCGAGAAGCCCGCAGCCATCCACATTACGAGTACGCCTGATACCAGAAAATAAAAGGTATCGAGGGCATAACTCAGTTCAGTTAATGCTTCCACAGTTTATTCCTCCGTCTGCGTGATCAGAGCGCGTCCGGACCGGTTTCACCGGTACGAATACGAACTGTCTGTTCAAGGCCGGAGACGAAAATCTTGCCGTCGCCGATCTTGCCGGTGTTAGCCGCCTTGGCAATGGCTTCAATGACCTTGTCGACCATATCCGCTGCCACGGCTGCCTCGATTTTTACCTTGGGCAGAAAATCAACGACATATTCCGCACCCCGATAAAGTTCCGTGTGGCCCTTCTGACGTCCGAAG
>JBDLJX010000164.1:0-3496 GCA_039714155.1 Pseudomonadota bacterium
GGGTGCGTGATGACGGCTGGTTTGGCAACAAGTCGGAATTGCTGGGGGTGCAGGCGATCGACGATGGCGTGTACCGGCAGGGTTTTGTCTTCAGTGAAGAGGGCGCCTATATCATCACGGCCGGGTTCGTCGCCAATGATGAACCCTATACCATCGACTTCCCGCTGCGTATCGGCGCGCCTGTTTCGATCGGCCCATTGGGGCTGGCCGTTGGTGTCATTGTACTGGTGCTTGTCGGGGTCAATGTCGTGCAGCGCAGGCGCCTGACCAGCGCCCGTATTCGCCGTGCACACGAGGAGTCGAGATCATGACCATGACGCATCCCGGCCTGCCGGTTTTGTGGGGTCTGGTTATTCTGGCCGTCGTGGTGCTCACCAGCCTGTGGGCATTATTTGCCCCGGCCCCCGCAAAAACAGCAAGCAGCGTCTTCAGTCTGGCCCGTTTGCCGGTTATCGGGGAGGGTGTGCGCCGGCTTGCCGCCAGCCGTTGGCTGTTGCTGTCGCTAAAGATACTGATGGTTGCACTGTTCCTGCTGATCATTGCCGCAGGCTTGTTCGGCACTCCGATCCCTGAACGCAACCTTGCCACCGTGCTTACCTGGAACCTGTGGTGGGCAGGTCTGGTATTTTCAATATTTTTCCTGGGTTCGGCGTGGTGTGCTGTCTGTCCGTGGGATACGCTGGCACAGTGGCTGGTAAAGCGCCGTCTCTGGAAGCGCGCCGACAAGGCCAACAGTCTGAATCTGCGTGTACCGCGCCTGTTGCAGAATGTCTGGCCGGCACTGTTCATGTTCATCGTCTTTACCTGGCTGGAGCTGGGGGCGGATATCACGGCCAACCCCTATGCCACTTCATTAATTGCCCTGTTGATGGTGGTGCTGGCAACCGTTTCACTGGCTGTTTACCAGCGCAAGGCTTTTTGCCGTTACTTTTGTCCGGTCGGACGTACGGTGGGATTCTATTCACAACTCGCGCCGGTTGAACTGCGACCGATTGACCCGGACGTGTGTGCCAGCTGTAAAACCCTCGACTGCTACCATGGTAATGCAACGGTTGAACCCTGTCCGACCTGGCTGGTAATGGGACGGTTGACGCAGAACAGTTATTGCACGTCCTGTGGTAATTGTTCGCAGAGTTGCCCGCATGCCAATATTGCCTGGCGCTTCCGTTCTCCCAGTGTGGAGGCGGTGTACGGCGCACGACCCCATTGGGACGAGGCATGGTTTATGGTGGGCCTGCTGGCCTTGACTGCATTCCACGGCCTTACAATGATGCCGTTCTGGGAAACCTGGATGAATAACCTGGCCTGGGTCATCGGAGACTCCGGGCGACTGCTATGGAGTTTTACCATCGGCCTCGTGGTCTGCCTGGTTGCGGTCGCTGCAATCTACACAGTACTGGTTACGGTTACCCGTTACTGGACGCACTCTGATTTGCCACTGAAGCGGTTCTTTCCCGTGTTTGCATTTATCACGCTGCCGCTGGCATTTGCCTATCACATGGCCCATAACCTGAATCATATGTTGCGGGAGACTGTGGGAACGGGAGCCGTATTCCGGAATCCCCTGGGCATCGATGTTGTGCCGCTCAGCATGGCGGAAAAACATGCACGGCACCTGGATATGCTGGTCGCACCGGAAGTACTGTTTACCCTGCAGGCCGGATTGATGATTTTCGGCTTCTTGATTGCCGTGCAGATTGTGCGTCACCGTGGCCGCAAGGTGCTTGCGAATACAACAGATCATTCCGGCTGGCGACTGGCTCCCATGCTGTTATTTGTTGCCGGAATGACGGTTTTCCATATGTGGTTGCTGATGCAGCCGATGGTTATGAGGATGTGATGGGACGGCAGATACCTGAATCCATGGACCGCAGGGGATTTTTCCGCAAGGCCCTGCGCAAGACCGGCGAGACGGTTGTGCAACATGCTGATGCACAGGCCAGGCGGCGGGCTGCGCACTGGATTCGCCCGCCTTTTGCGCTGGATGAGCTGGAGTTCCTGCTGGCATGTACGCGTTGCAGCGATTGTTTCGAGGCCTGTACCTACCAGGTTGTTTTTCCGCTGCCGGCCAGACTCGGGGCGCAGGTGGCCGGTACACCTGCAATGGATCTGTTGAACAGGAGCTGTCACCTGTGTGAGGACTGGCCCTGTGTCAGTGCCTGTGAGCACCATGCCCTGAAACTTCCTGAAACCAGTGATAATGATCCGCCGTCCTTGCCGAGCATGGCGCTTGCCTGGATTGATACTGATCGATGCCTGCCCTACAGTGGCCCTGAATGCGGCGCCTGCGCATCCAGTTGCCCGGTGCCCGGTGCCCTGGAATGGGAGATGGAGAAACCACGGATCAATCAAATGGCATGCACGGGTTGTGCCCTGTGCCGCGAGGCCTGTATCGTCGAGCCGAAGGCCATCAGTGTGAAGTCCATGAATGATAATGTGGACAGCCCGACGTAACGGTATGACTAAAGTGAATATTCCGGCAGAACACAATCAATCGGGTTTGATTGATCCATTCAATCGCAGGATCGAGTACCTGCGGCTGTCTGTCACGGATAAATGCAACCTGCGCTGTTTTTATTGTCTGCCAAAGCGGTTCAGGAGTTTTGAACAACCGGCACACTGGCTGAATTTTAACGAGATCCGTCATGCTGGCCATTGCCGGAGCGAAGATGATTGCAACGGCATAACCGGTTAACTGGAAAGGGTCCTGTATCTGTAACGGGTAGGGCAATGAGAGTTCAACGAGAGCGGACTGCCCGGATTGAAGCTGATAGCGGTTTCCTCAGGGAATGGCGGGAGGAACTGGTCAGCCGGCGCGCTTTCCTTGCACGCATGGCCGGCGTTTCGGTCGCGACGCTGTTCCCGCTGGCGGCCGGTGGTGTCGCATTTGCGCCAAAGAGTCACACTGCACTGTCGGATGATCAGCAAGCCGTGCTGGCCGCGGTCCAGCAACACCTGTTTCCATCCGAGCCGGATATTCCCGGTGCCAGCGAGATCAATGCACTGGCTTATCTCAACAATGTACTGGCCGACCCAAAGATGGACGGGGAGGAGAAGGCCTTTATCAGCAACGGTATTGGCTGGCTGGAGGAACTTGTCAAAGACGAATCGGGGAAGTCCTTTGCCGAACTGAATACCACGCAGCGTGAACAGATGCTGCGCCGGATCGAACAAAGCCGGGCCGGCGAAAACTGGCTGGCCACCATCCTGATGTATATCTTCGAGGCGCTGCTGGGCGACCCGGCCTACGGCGGCAACCCGGAGGGCATTGGCTGGCAGTGGCTGGAACATCCGCCGGGCTTTCCACGACCGCCGGCTGACAAGATCTACGGAAAACTATGAGCACTGATATCGATGTCTGCGTGATTGGCAGCGGTGCGGGTGGCGGACCGGTGGCCCTGACCCTGGCCGAGGCCGGCTATTCGGTGGTGGTGCTGGAAAAGGGCCCGTGGTTCACAGAACAGGATTTCTACAAGGACGAAATTGCCTGTTGCCG
>JBDLJX010000165.1:0-3401 GCA_039714155.1 Pseudomonadota bacterium
GCACTCGATACCGACCGACATATCTTCGAGACGCCCGGCTGCATTCAGACGGGGACCCACGGCAAAACCAAGGTCGGTGGCAACCATGCGCGACAGGCTGCGGCCACTGGCCTCCAGCAAGGCACGTATACCCGGTATGCAGTGGCCCGCACGCATGCGTTGTACTCCCTGCTGTACCAGGATGCGGTTATTACGGTCCAGTGGCACCACATCCGCCACCGTTCCCAGTGCCACCAGATCGAGATACTGCGCAAGATTGGGTTCGGGAATCCCTTCCTGTTCAAACCAGCCCTGCTCACGCAAGCGAGCCCGCAGCGCCAGCATGACGTAGAAGGCCACGCCCACACCGGCAAGCGACTTGCTCGGAAAGGGATCACCGGCGAGGTTCGGATTGACGATCGCATCGGCTGCCGGCAGCTGTTCACCGGGGAGATGATGGTCGGTAATCAGCACCCTGATGCCCTGCTGCTTCGCGGCCGCTACGCCCTCGATACTGGAAATACCGTTGTCCACTGTCACGATCAGGTCCGGTTGCAGCCCGGCGGCCACTGCCACGATCTCGGGTGTCAGGCCATAGCCGTACTCAAAGCGGTTGGGAACCAGATAATGAACTTCCCTTGCTCCCATGGCGCGCAATGCTCGCAGACACAGGGCGCAACTGGTGGCGCCGTCCGCATCAAAATCGCCGACCACCACGATGCGCTGGCGATTTGCTATCGCATCCTGCAACAGGCTCACCGCCTCCGGGAGTCCACCCAGTTGTGCAGGCGGGATTAACCGCTCCAGTGAGGTATCGAGATCATCCGCCGTTTCGACGGACCGTGCAGCATAGACCCGCTGCAGCACCGGGTGCAGTTCTGCAGGAAATACGCCCGCAGACGAACGGCTGCGCTGAACGATGCGGCTAGCCATGTGTACACACCGCCTCGAAAGGATGGCTGCGCTTCCAGAAACGGCGCTGCTGCTGCCTGTTTGTCATATAGCGATGACCGTTACAGGGATAGATGACCAGCGAAGCCAATCCCCCGTCCCTGACAGCTGCAAGCAACGGGGCAAACCAGTACTGTTCCAGTTGCTGCAACCCGGCAACCCAGCTGTCAATATCGCCGTACTGTGTCGGTCCGTCCAGCGTATCAATCACCAGCAGCGACAGGCCACCACCCGTCTGCGCCAGCAACTCGTCTGCATTCTCCGGCACATCAACCCTTGTGATGCCTGCCTGTTGTGCCAGTCCCATCCCGAACGGGTGATCAGTCACAACCCGGTCAGCACGGGTCTGCAATGTCTGCGGCAGCACCCCGCCGCCCCAGAACCACAGGCTGTTAATCGCAGGCTCGCCACGCTGCTCACGCGCATGGTTAACCGGGTGTTCATGAAACAGCATCTGGATTTCATTCAGCAGTGCATGCCAGTCAGCCGCTGCATCACCCTGTGGCAGACAGGTGTCAACTGATTGCCCGACAACATCGCCAATGGGGATGGTGCTGACTCCCGGATCAGATGGCAGCGACAGGTACCAGCGCTGTGGTCGTGGCGCTTCCAGCCGCCAGCCACGCTCGACGTAGAATTCATTGAATGCAGCGACCAGCGCATCGGCCTCTTCCTGAGTGACAGAAAAACTGTGGCTGTCAAACAGGCGCAGGCTGCTCTGGTCCGCACGCAGATGCACCGGGTCTGCCCGTAACAGGTAATCGGGGTTCTGCTCCCCCGTGTCGGATAAATATGTCAGGGGGGCAACCGCTAACGGAGCGTCATGTCCGCTTTCCAGACCAAAACAGTGACCCAGCGTCGATTCAAGGTCCACGCCATCGGCCGGCCACACCGTGCAACGCGACAGCAACCGGTCAGCGGCTACCGGGCGCGGCACAAGGTAATCGGAGACAGCTGGATCTGAAACCGGGCCACACAATCCCGGAACCAGCAACGCAATGTGTCGATCACTTGCAGACAAGAGCTGATTGTCAGGACATATTGTTCAGAATAGCTTCTTTTACTGCACCGAGTTCGGCATCGACCGTCAGCATGGTGTCCTCACACTGTTTGATTGCCGTATCCGGGTCTTTCAGGCCGTGACCGGTCAGGGTGCAGACAACGCTGCTGCCTTCCGGGATCTTGCCTGAGCTGATATCCCGCAGAGCGCCGGCGACCGAGGTAGCAGAAGCCGGTTCACAGAAGATACCCTCTTTTGATGTCAGCAACTTCTGTGCAGCCAGGATTTCCTCGTCGGTACATTCGTCAAACCAGCCGCCGGATTCTTCATTGACCTTCCAGGCATAGTCCCAGGACTGCGGATGTCCGATGCGAATGGCCGTGGCGACCGTTTCCGGGTGATCAACCATCTCGCCGCGCATAAACGGCGCGGCACCGGACGCCTGATAGCCGACCATGACCGGCCGTTTGTCGGTCACGGCCTTGCCGCCAAATTTACACTGGCCTGCACAGAAACCACAGGCCTCGGTGACACAGCTGCTGTCGTGCTGTGCATACTCGCTGTAACCAATCCAGTGGGCCGTGATATTGCCGGCATTACCGACCGGCAGGCAATGGAAGTCCGGGGCACGACCCAGTTCATCGACAATCTCGAACGCAGCGGTCTTCTGTCCCTGCAGCCGGTACGGGTTTATGGAATTCACAATCGTGACCGGCGCATGGTCGGCGACTTCCTTGACCAGCGCCATGCCGGCATCAAAATTACCCCGTATCTGGATCACTACCGCACCGTGGATCATTGCCTGTGCCAGCTTGCCCAGCGCGATCTTGCCTTCCGGGATCAGGACAAAGGCGGTAATGCCTGCGCGTGCGGCATAGGCCGCTGCCGCTGCCGAAGTGTTGCCGGTGGAGGCACAGATAATGGCCCGGCTGCCCTCTTCCACGGCACGGGTTACCGCCATGGTCATACCGCGATCCTTGAAGGAACCGGTCGGATTCAGGCCCTCGTACTTGATATAGAGTTCGACATCCCTGCCGATTTCGGCCGGGATATTTTCCAGCCGGACCAGCGGCGTATTGCCTTCGCCGAGGCTGATCACGCGGGTATCTGCCGTGACCGGCATGCGCTCGCGGTAATGCTCGATCAGGCCGGTATATCGTGTTGCAGTAGACATGCAGTTAATCCTTCGTATGAAAAAAATAATAACTATTCGCCACATCCTGCGGGCTGATGGGTACGTCGCGCTGCTCCTTTACCCATCCTACGGCCTCATGAGTATTGCCGGATTATCTGTAGGATGGGTAAAGCGCAGCGTACCCATCAGACAACCTGCCCCGGTCTTGCCCTCCCTCAGTAAGAAGAGACCTTAGTCAATCGCAGTCCAGGTGTTCCAGCCGGATGCGCATGATATCACCATGGATGCTCGCCAGCGCCTCAATCTGCCGGATGGCTGCATTCATCTGCCGTTCCT
>JBDLJX010000166.1:0-3394 GCA_039714155.1 Pseudomonadota bacterium
CAGGGACTGTCGATGGCTGAGATATACAACTTCAGTGCCGGACCGGCGGTGCTGCCGAAAACAGTGCTGGAACGTGCGCAGGAAGAGTTGCCGGACTGGCATGGTTCCGGTATGTCGGTCATGGAAATGAGTCACCGCGGCAAGGAATTCATGTCGATTGCGCAGCAGGCCGAGGCCGATCTGCGGGAGTTGCTGTCAATTCCGGACGCTTATCACGTGCTGTTTCTGCAGGGTGGCGCGACCAGCCAGTTTGCCATGGTGCCGATAAACCTGTTGCGTGGCAGGACGCAGGCGGACTACATCAACACCGGCGCCTGGTCAAAGAAGGCGATCGCCGAGGCGGGCCATTACTGTACGGTCAATGTTGCCGCGACCGCCGAGGCCTCCAGCTTTAGCGATATCCCGGCATACGCTGGCTGGCGGCTCGATAGCGATGCCGCCTATGTGCACTATACGCCAAATGAGACCATCGGTGGCGTGGAATTCAGTTCGATCCCCGACACCGGTGCGGTACCGCTGGTCGCCGATATGTCATCCACGATTCTGTCGCGGCCGCTGGACGTATCACGTTACGGGCTGATCTATGCCGGTGCACAGAAGAACATCGGGCCGGCCGGCCTGACGGTGGTCATCGTGCGACAAGACCTGGTTGGCGAGACACTTGAAGCCACACCCTCCATGTTCGACTACAAAAAACATGCTGATGCCGGTTCCATGCTGAATACGCCACCGACCTACAGCTGGTATCTGGCCGGACTGGTGTTCCAGTGGCTGCGGGACCAGGGCGGGCTCGAGGCCATGGCGGCCATTAACCAGCGCAAGTCCGACGTGCTTTATGCCGCCATTGATAACAGCAGTTTTTATCACAGTCCGGTCGATGTGAGCTGTCGCTCCTGGATGAATGTGCCCTTTACCCTGACGGACAGTGCCCTCGACAGTGGTTTTCTGGAGGCAGCCGGGCAGGCAGGCCTGCTGAATCTCAAGGGTCACCGCTCGGTCGGTGGTATGCGCGCGAGTATCTATAACGCCATGCCGGAGGCCGGTGTGGCGGCGCTGGTTGATTTCATGAATGAGTTTGAACGTATCCACGGCTGACAGTAAGGACTGGCGACAAACGATGCAAAAGATTCTTACCCTGAACAATATCTCGGCAACCGGGCTGGAGCATTTCCCGCGGGATGATTACGAAGTTGCCTCCGAAATCACGCACCCGGACGCCATCCTGCTGCGCTCGTACAACATGCATGACATGGAAATGCCGGCAACGGTGGCAGCCATCGGGCGTGCCGGCGCCGGTGTCAACAATATCCCGGTCGAGCGCATGAGCCACGCCGGTATCCCGGTGTTCAATGCGCCGGGCGCCAACGCCAACGCGGTCAAGGAACTGGTGATCGCCGGTATGTTGCTGGCCTCGCGCAATATCTGCCAGGCCTGGTCGTTTGCGCGCACCCTGCAAGGCGATGACGACAGCATCCACAAGGCGGTCGAGTCCGGCAAAAAACAGTTTGTCGGTTTTGAGTTGCCGGGCAAGACCCTCGGCGTGGTCGGACTCGGTGCCATTGGTGTACAGGTCGCCAATGGCGCGCTTGCCATGGGCATGAACGTGGTCGGTTTTGATCCCGGTATCACGGTGCAGCGTGCCTGGCAGATGTCGTCCGATGTCCGCAAGGCGGCCAGCATCGAAGAACTGATCACCCGCTCCGATTACATCAGTTTTCACGTGCCGCTGGTTGATGCCACGCGCAACATGATCAACGAGGAACGCCTGAAGCTGGTCAGGGACAATGCCGTGATACTGAATTTTGCCCGTGACGGCGTGATCGATGATGCGGCCATGGTTGCAGCAATCGATGCCGGCAGGGTCTATGCCTATGTGTGCGATTTTCCCAGTAACCTGCTGAAGGACCACCCGCGCGTCGTTACCCTGCCGCATCTCGGGGCGTCAACACAGCAGGCTGAAGAGAACTGTGCCGTCATGGTTGTTGAGCAGGTGCGGGATTTTCTCGAGAATGGCAATATCAGGAACTCGGTCAACTTTCCGGAAATGATGATGCCGAGGAATGGCGACAACCGGCTGGCCATTGCCAATGCAAACGTGCCCAACATGCTGGGCCAGATTTCCACCTGCGTGGCTGATGCCGGGCTGAACATTCTTGATATGCTGAACAAGTCCCGTGGTGAACTGGCCTATACGCTGGTTGACGTGGACTCGGAAATACAACCCGGCTGCCTTGAACATATTGCTGCCATCGAAGGCGTGCTCAGTGCCAGGGCGTTGTAATTGCCCGGTTCCCGGAATGAGTACTGACAACAAACTCGATTCGTTACGCAACGAAATTGACGCCATCGATGCGCAGGTCCAGGACCTGATAAACCGGCGTGCCGGTATTGCCCGGCAGGTTGCCGGGGTCAAGACCGGTCAGGGCGAGACTGCTGACTTCTATCGTCCGGACCGCGAGGCCGAGGTGTTGCGGCGCATCAGCGCCAGGAATGCAGGGCCGTTACCCGCCGAGGAAATGGTGCGCCTGTTCCGGGAAATCATGTCGGCCTGCCTGGCACTGGAAAAACCCCTGACGATTGCCTACCTCGGGCCGGCCGGCACGTTTACCCAGGCGGCGGCGCTCAAGCATTTTGGTCATTCCATAAAGACGCTCGCGCTGGACAGCATCGATGCGGTCTTCCGTGAAGTCGAGGCCGGTGCCGCAGACTATGGCGTGGTGCCGATCGAGAACTCGACCGAGGGTGTCGTCAGCCATACGCTGGACATGTTTCAGCGTTCATCGCTGCACATCTGTGGCGAGGTCGAACAGCGCATTCATCACCACCTGATGTCGAAGTCCGGCGATGCGAATGCAATCAGGCAGGTCATGGCGCACCAGCAGGCGCTGGCGCAGTGTCGCGGCTGGCTGGATGCCAATTTGCCGCATGCCGGGCATGTGGCGGTTGCCAGTAATGCCGAGGCGGCCCGCCAGGTCGCAGACCGGCCGGACAGCGCTGCCATTGCCAGCGAAATGGCCGCCGAGTTGTACCAGCTCAATATCGTGCAACGTAATATCGAGGATGAACCGGACAACACCACCCGCTTCCTGATTATCGGTGATCGCCAGGTGGAAGCCAGCGGTGATGACAAGACCTCGGTACTGATTTCCGTGCGAAACAAGCCGGGTGCGCTGGTTGCCATGCTGCAACCGATTGCCGAACACGGTATCAGCATGACGCGCATCGAGTCGCGTCCATCGCGGCAGGGCATCTGGGAATATGTCTTTTATATCGATCTTGAGGGGCACCAGGACGCCGCCGATGTCGCTGCTGCGCTGGCTGATTTGTCTGCCGAGACCTTCGCCGTCAAGGTGCTGGGTTCCTATCCGAAGGCTGTTTTGTAAGCGACACTTGC
>JBDLJX010000167.1:0-3082 GCA_039714155.1 Pseudomonadota bacterium
CTTATTCATGTCTTTCAAGGGCAAATTTCTACTGGTCAGTTTCGTAACAAGCCGCTGCTGTCCGGTTTGGAAATACACCACAGACACCTTCATCCGTTTATTGAAGGATCTTTATCCGTTTCACACGACAGGTGACATGCATACCAGATGCCTTGGCAGTGTTGCTGTAGGAGCGACTTCAGTCGCGATGGGTTGTGTATATTCCAGTCATTCATCGCGAATGAATTCGCTCCTACGGCTGCTGTTTGTCATTATGTGGGACAGCAGTGGTAACAAGCAATTTATGGGGTTGTGGGTATGTGGGCAACAGGGATATTGTCCATATCAGATGCACCCACAAATTCTCCTGAAGAGCCCCTTTTTGACCGGTCTCCGGGCAACACCCCGTAACCGGCTTCTGCTATATTAGCCAGCCTGTTTTTACAGGGAGCGCCCATGAACGACACCACAGCCTGCCCGTGCGGCTCCGGCCGGCCGTACGAGTCCTGTTGCGGCCCGCTGATTTCGGGAACGACCAGCGCGCCTGACCCGGAAGCCCTGATGCGTTCGCGTTACACGGCCTTTGCCCGCCTCGAAATGCCCTATCTG
This sequence comes from Pseudomonadota bacterium, assembly GCA_039714155.1. GTDB lineage: Bacteria > Pseudomonadota > Gammaproteobacteria > UBA9214 > UBA9214 > SZUA-186. Next base: position 589 of record JBDLJX010000167.1, read on the forward strand.
GCCAGCTCACTGGACCCGAGTCAGCGGCACGACTATGATGAGTCCGGCGCCACTCGCTGGGCACGGGAATCCGACTGGCAAAAACTGGAAATCATTAACGTCACGGCAGACCCGGAGAATGCCAACCGCGGCAGTGTCGAGTTCAGGGCCCATTACCGCATGCAGGGCGAGCAGCATGTCCATCATGAACTTGCCGAGTTCCGCAAGACCGGCGACACCTGGTATTTCTATGACGGCAAGATGGTCAGTGCCGGCCAGTTCACACGCGAGACACCCAAGGTCGGCCGCAACGATCCCTGCCCCTGTGGCAGTGGCAAGAAGTACAAAAAATGCTGTGGCTAACCTGCCTCCAATATTGACTTGCCAGAATTCCGCGAGTCACTCGAACGTAATCACAAACTGAATGAACACTACTTTCAAAGACGCTATCCACCAGCAGCGTCTGGCAATGGCCGAACGCCTGCGAACCCCGCTATGGCAACTGGCTGACAAGGCCATCCCCGTCTGGGGCCAGCGCGAACAGCTCGACATTGTCCTGACCGAGGAATTCTCGAGCATACACTGCGCCATGTTCCTGTACGCACTGGACACAAACGGTATCCAGATCAGCGACAACGTCGGTACCGGTGGCCTGCTGCCGGAACATTATGGCCGTGACCGTTCCCAGCGCCCCTACATGCGGGAAGCCGTGCCCAGCTGGGGCTTCCTGCTGTCCGATGCCTATCTCAGCCTGCGCTCCAACCGGCCATCATTGACCGCGCTGCAGGTCGTCAAATGTGACAACGAGGTCATGGGCTTTATCGGCGCCGATTTTGACCTGCGCGACCTGCCGGTCACCGGCCAGCTGTACGAAGAGTCACATGACTGGCGTCAGATCAAGGGCGACCCGGCAATTCGCGGCACGGTGTTCCAGCAATGCCGTATCGACAGCCTGATGGACCGCAACATGGATCCGGCCTGTGCAATTCTGGAAAACCTGCTGACCGAACGCGGCATGTTCCAGGCTGTCATTCACTTTTCCAGCAGCCGGGCCACGGTCTGGTTTATGGATGACCCGTACCGCTACCGCATCTTTGATCACGAAGTACTGAGTGACCCGGATATCTGCCTGCTGTACCCGCAACGACCCTACCCGGAGGATGCCCTGATCCCGCAGAACAAGATCGGCAGTATCCTGCGCGGCATGCGTCAGCTTCGTACTGCGGACGAGACCCTCTATCTGCGCTCCGCCTCGATCAACATCTTTAACGGCATGCTCAGCCTGACCTTCTCCTGTGACGGTTCGCACTACATGTCCTGGGAGGAGTTCCTCGACAAGGACATGTCGTTCTGGGTAGGCAGCGCAGCGTAACAGGAAGTCATGATTATTTAACATTGCATTTCGCACGCAACTGATTCAAAGTTAGCGGCTACTGCATCCAACACCGTGGGGAAACGATGAAACATCTATTCCTGCTCTGCTGCCTGTCTGTCACCCTCGCCTTTCCGGCATTCGTTAGCGCCGAGAAACCTCTCCAACTCGCCAAACTTGATCCCGACAATCACCCTGTCAGTGCAACCAAACCGGCCATCTGGCGGGACCTGAACCCAAAGAAGCTCAAGCTGCGTTCGGCAGCCGCACTGGTCGTGGACAAGGACGGTAACGAAGTCTATGCCAAGCAGGAAAACGAGCCGATGCCGATTGCATCGATCACCAAACTCATGACTGCCATGGTCATCCTCGACAGCAAGCTGCCGATGCAGGAAAAAATTACCATCACCAAGGTCGACCGCGACCTGATCCAGCTGACTGGCTCCCGACTCGAGTACGGTGCAAAACTGACACGCAGGGAAATGCTGCAGCTGGCCCTGATGGCCTCCGAGAATCGTGCTGCCAATTCCCTGGGGCGCACCTTCCCGGGTGGCATGAAGGCCTTCGCCAGGGCCATGAACAAAAAGGCAACATCGCTGGGCATGAAATCCAGCCGTTTTTCTGATCCGGCCGGACTGAACGCCGGCAATATTGCATCGGCCCGGGACCTGGTAAAGATGGTACAGGCGGCTATGCAGTATCCCTTCATCCGCAAGGCCACCACTACCCGCTCCATCAGCGTGCGTCCCTACAAGGGTCGCGGTGAACTTCGCTACATCAACACCAACCGCCTGCTGAAAAGCAAGAGCTGGGACATCCAGTTGAGCAAGACCGGCTACCTGAACGAGTCCGGCCGTTGTCTGACCATGCAAGCGGAGATCGTTAACCAGCCACTTGTGATCGTGCTGCTGAATTCCTTTGGCAAGTTGACGCCGTTTGGTGATTCCAACCGCCTGCGCAAGTGGATCGAGAGCGGCGTCGGCGGCTGACCTAGTGCGGTGTAACGGATAACGTGCACATATCAGAGGCCCACAAATGACCCAAGACAAGGCGCAGCCTGCCGTTAATGGCTATTCCCTTAACAAAGGCTGCAACGCAGTATTGGGGCATTTGTGGGCCTCCCTGCGGGCGAGACGAGAAGCC
>JBDLJX010000168.1:0-3049 GCA_039714155.1 Pseudomonadota bacterium
CTTGTAAAGGGCACGCCATTCCCTGCGAGACGCGCCTTGCAGCTAACGGCTTCTCGTCTCGCTGATACGTACACGTTATCCGTTACACCACACTAGGGGTAATGGAGTTGTCATACGAAGACAGTCTGGCGGAACAGCAAAACCGTGACGCCCTGACCTGGAAACCGCTGCGTCTGCTGACCTTCTATCGTCTGATACTGGCGGGCCTGTTGACCGTCCTGTTTTACAGCCTGTCAGATACGGGATTTGGCTCTAACAACCCGACCCTTTATACCCTTGCCTGTCTTCTGTACCTGGGTTTCAGCCTGGTGGCAGGCTTTACCGCGCGACTGCGCCGGCCGGGCTACGAAATTCAGGCCGTCGGGCAGATCCTGGTCGACATATTCGCAATTTCCCTGCTGATCCATGCCAGTGGTGGTCCAGCCAGTGGCCTTGGCATCCTGCTGATCATCACCGTCGCAACCGGCAGCCTGTTACTGCCTGGCCGCATGGCATTCCTGTTTGCCGCTGTTGCCGCCATGGCCATGTTCGGAGAACACATCTATAGCACCGTGATTGTCGGCGCCGAACGCACCAGCAACTACACCCAGACCGGCATGCTCGGTTTGGCGCTGTTTGCCACGGCGTTCCTGACCTATCTGATGGCACGTCGTATCCGTGAAAGCGAGTCACTCGCCTACCGGCGTGGCATTGATATTGCCAATCTGGCCAGGCTGAATGCGCATATTGTCCAGCGCCTGCAAGCCGGCATCGTCGTTACCGACCACGAACATACTATCCGTCTCATGAACCAGACCGCACGCAAGCTGCTTGGTATCGATGTCAATTGCGAGAACCGGCCACTGGCCGATATTTCGCCCGAATTGTACGAGAGACTGCTGCAGTGGCGACAAGCACCGAACCAGGACGCCTGTATCCTGGTATCCGATCGGACCGGTAGCAATATCCTGCCGCAGTTTACGCTGCTGGGAACCGCCAACGGTATCGGTGCGCTGATCTTTCTGGAAGACACCGCCAGCATGGAACGCCAGGCACAGCAGATGAAACTGGCATCGCTTGGCCGCCTGACGGCCGGTATCGCGCATGAAATACGCAACCCGCTGGGGGCTATCAGCCATGCCGCCCAGTTACTGAATGAATCACAGGCACTGGATAAAGAGGACCACCGGCTCATGACTATCATTGGCGACCATACCCGGCGTGTGAATACCGTGGTCGAGAACGTACTGCAGTTATCCAGGCCGGGGGCATCTGCACAACAACATATCCCCCTGAATACCTGGCTGCAGAATTTCACTGATGAATTCATTCATAGCGGCAACTGCGCAGCCGACCGGATCAATATCGCTGTCGAACCGGAAGATCTGGAAGTCTATATGGACCCAAGCCAGTTGCACCAGGTCGTCTGGAACCTGTGTCAGAATGCAATTCATCATGCGGCAGCAGACAGGCCGGTCAACATCCATCTTGAGGCGTCACGCTCTGAACCCTCACGTGTACCACATCTCGATATTATAGATAATGGCAGCGGTATCGAAGCGGACATGGAAGACAAGATTTTTGAGCCCTTCTTCACTACCAACAGCAGTGGCACCGGCCTGGGACTTTACCTGGCACGCGAAATCTGCGAAAGCAACCAGTCCCGTCTGAGTTACCATCAAGGCCCGGATGGTGGCAGCTGCTTCAGGATCACCTTCCCGGACACGGAAGGCCTGGCAATTTCTGCGTTCGCATAACGGTTTAAACAAGCCCGGATGAGCACCCACCTCGCACTGATCGTTGATGATGAACCCGATATTCGTGAATTGCTGGAGCTGACGCTCGGCCGCATGAATATCGACACACGCAGCGCCGCAACGCTCGACGAGGCGCGCGAATGGCTGCAAAAAGAACACTTTGATGTCTGCCTGACCGACATGCGCCTGCCGGACGGCAATGGCATTGAGCTGGTCCGTCACATCCAGCAGCAGGAAATCGGTCTGCCCACTGCAGTCATTACTGCCTACGGCAATATGGAGTCCGCGGTTGAGGCACTGAAGGCCGGCGCATTCGATTTCGTCTCCAAGCCGGTCGACTTGCAGGTCCTGCGTAACCTGATCAACAGTGTCCTGAAACTCTCCGACAAGTATCCGAAACGCGACCGGCGCAGCCGTAATACCCTGCTGGGTGAATCCGGAATTATGTGTCAGGTACGCTCAACCATCGAGAAATTGTCACGCAGCCAGGCACCGGTGTACATCAGCGGCGAATCGGGTACCGGCAAGGAACTGGTCGCCAAACTCATCCACAGCAAGGGCCCAAGGGGCGACAGCCCGTTTATACCGGTCAACTGTGGCGCCATCCCCTCGGAATTGATGGAAAGCGAATTCTTCGGCCACAAAAAAGGCAGTTTCACCGGCGCCGTCAATGACAAGGAAGGCCTGTTCCAGGTTGCCGAAGGCGGCACCCTGTTCCTGGATGAGGTCGCCGAACTGCCCTTGCACATGCAGGTGAAATTGTTGCGTGCCATCCAGGAAAAAGCCGTGCGCCCGATCGGCGCACAGCAGGAAATACCTACCGATGTCCGCTTGCTGTCTGCCACCCACAAGGACCTGGGCACGCTGGTTAAAGATGGCCAGTTTCGCCAGGACCTGTATTACCGGCTGAATGTCATTCAGCTGCGAGTGCCGGCCCTGCGTGAGCGCCGCGAGGACATACCGCTACTGGCGGAGCACTGCCTGAAGAAGTTATCGGGCGGGAATGAGCAGCCGGATTATGCGCTTGACCCGGATGCCGTCGAAACCCTGCGAACCTATACCTTCCCCGGCAATGTCCGGGAACTGGAGAATATCCTGGAACGCGCCATTACCCTGTGTGAAGGTGACACCATTACGCCAGCAGACCTGCACCTGCCTGCGGCTGGTGACGGGATGGACATTGCCGCCGGGACCGACGAGGCACAGGAATCGGGCGCAGTGCCGCTGGACACCTATATGGACAAAATCGAGAAGGAGGCCTTGCTGAAGGCGCTGGAGCAGACCCGTTATAACAAGACGGCTGCCGCCAAACT
>JBDLJX010000169.1:0-3048 GCA_039714155.1 Pseudomonadota bacterium
CTAGTCATCCCGGCTGTCTGCATACTTGTTCCAGGTCTTGAAACGTTTACGGACATATTTCAGCAGCGATTCATAACCGTCAAAAAACATCTCGAAACCTGCATCGGCAGGCTCGTCAAATTCGCAGAAATCGTTGGTGTATTCACGACAGATCTGTGGCCGGTCGTTGTAGATACCGCAACGACCATCTGATAACAGGTGGGTGCAGGGGTTATTGACCAGCAGATACCAGCCCTCATCATCCTTGTAGGCCTGCACATCTCTGTGTGACAACTGCCACAGCATGTGATCGAAATCATGCATGGAACGCGGTGTCACCAGTTCCTCGGTGATATAGGTACAACACTTGGAGTTGGTGCAGAAACCGCACTTGTTCTCGGGTGTAATCTTGATATCAACCGGTATCTTTTTTTCCATGGCTTGGGCTTCAGGCAGTCTGTTGTGTCAGGCATTAAAGTGAGTGGTTATATCGGAAGCCAGTCTAGCGCACTTTACCGGCAGCGAAGTCAAAGCTGGCCGCTGTCGACCAGCCGGTAACTGCCCGGTGGTCCGGACTGGCCCCATGACTGGAGAAACTCAACCACCTCGCTGGAGGTCACATTGCCCGGCGTAACCAGTAGATCGATGCGATAGCCTCGTGATGCGGTAACCGTGATATCACCGGCAACACGCGTGTCGCCATTATTACTGATCTCGCCACTGATACTGCCTGCCTCGCTGGCCAGCAGCAGGACCACTTCACCCAGATCAAGCGTGACGGGATCGCTGACACCGGCGTCACTCCAGTCGATACGGCCACTGAGTTGACTCGGAAAGCCGTCATCCAGTTGCAGTGATTCAATGTGCAGCGTCATGTTGCCGGTCGCAGTGAATGCCACCGGTGAGTAGCTTTCAACCAGCACGGCCGGTGTCAGTTCGGCGGTAATATCCCGGGCATACCGGCCGCCGCTGATGCCGATACCGGCATAGCCCTGCAACGCTGCCTGCAACATGCGGCCATCCAGTAAATATTCCAGCTGCCCGCCCAGCAGGGCCGCAGGCCGGAATGACCAGCGCACGGGGCCGGCAGTGACACCCGCAACTTCAATCCGTTCGACCCGGCCGGAAAAGATACTGCCGGATACTGACTGTACAAGCAGCCCTGGATAGCGTTGTTGCAAATAACCGAGGGCCTTGCTGGCAGGAAAATTGGCAAAAAAGATCAGCAGATAGGTAGCAATACCTGCCGCGAGGAACAGCCCGGCACGTTTCAAGATCCGGGCATCTGCAGGTTCAGGCGTGCATTCACCCGACCGGGTGAACCCGTCTTCTCGAGGGTAATCGTATCAACGTCAGTACCGTAGCGCGTGCCCATAACATCGAGCCAGCCAATAATGGCATCAAAATCCGCCCCATCCAGCCAGACACGCACGCCCTGGCTGCCGTCAGGCTCGACTTTCTTTAATGCCGGCCCAAGCCCTGCCGAGCGCGCGGCGGCATCGGTGACTGACAACAACGAGCGTCCACCCAGGCCACCGGCAGCCGCCGGGTTGGCGCGCTGCAACTGCTTGACCTCGGCCGCGCTACGGGTCATCCACTGTACCGTCTCCCGCTGCTCCGACACACTCTGCTGCAGCTTGTCATAGCCGACATGAAATGGTCGCAGCAATAACAGGTAAGCCAGCAGCACCAGCATGGCGCCGGCTGCTGCATACACCATGAGGCGTTCACGTTGTTCCAGTCCCGCCAGCCAGTCTTTCATGCGCTGTCTCCCCGGATACGTAACCGGCTCTTGACGCGCTGGTCGGCCTCGGTCGTGGCTGTCTGGATTTCCACCGTCAGGCCCTTGCCGGCCAGTGTCTGCTTCAACTGGTCCAGCACCTGCAGGTTACTGGCCGTCAGGTCAACATCCAGCCGGCCGGCCCTGAAATTTGCAGCGGAGATCTCAATACCCTCGTTGCTACGCAGCACATCACCGGCACGCGCCAGCAACACCATGAATCCGCCACCGCCCTGGCTTCGCTGCAACCGCTCCAGCTGTTGCTGCATTTGCACCCGTGGATTGACCACGCGTTTGGTGTCAGGAAAGGTCTGTTTATAGATTTCACTGATCCGGCTCGTCAATTCTGCCTGTTCACTGTCAAGGCGGAAATAATTAATCGCCATGACAACATTGCTGACGACAAACACGGCCAGCAACAACGCCGCGGTTGCACGCCAGGGACGCCACAGCTTGCCCCAGTCCTGCGAGTGGCTGTAGGCGCCCTGCAGCAAGTCGATGGAAGGGGAACCCGCCCCGATCGCCAGCAGGCCCAGTACGCTGCCGTGGTAATAACCAATCTGTGCGGCCGCTCCGCCAACGCCAAGTTCAGGTAATTCAGTCCCGGCCGGCAGATAGATGTGTACCGGGTTATCGACGGCATCATCAGCCACAGACTGGCGCGTTAAAATCATGCCAAGGTTTTCCGGATCGACCGCAAAGCCGGCATAGCTGCCGGTTCGTACCAGCGCCAGGTCACGCTCGTAGACAATGCACGTTGTATCTTCACTGCAAGGAACAGCCAACTGCTCCGGCATGACATGACTGATGTCCAGACCGGCCTCGTAACAGGACTCGACGATGGATTCCATCCGCTGTATGGCAATAATGGCAACTGCATGGCTGCCATTACCGAGTGCCGGCCCGACGGCGAAATGCAGGTCTTCCACGTCCGTGGTCAGCTGTTCCTCGAGGGCATACGGGACGGCCCGCAGCAGCTTCTGCCGGTTGGTGCCGGGAATGGAAACCGAGGTCAGCAGGCAATCACTGGCAGGCACCAGCACCGTGACCCGCAGGCCATTTGCTGCCGTCGCCGCCTCCGCCAGCATACCTGCCTGGACAGTGCCCGTCGGTTGACCGTCCGCCCCCAGCAGCACCCATTCGCAAGGATCGCCGGGAGTTTTACCCACGCGCAGCAGCAGGGTATTACGCATGTCTGCAAGGTCTCTTCATAAGGCTGCCATCCTGTCAAAAAAACACTGTCAGATCAATCATCGCAAGTGTTCCTGATCGCGGCTAAAGCCACTCCT
>JBDLJX010000170.1:0-3025 GCA_039714155.1 Pseudomonadota bacterium
ATCGCGCAGAGATTTGGATGGATGAAATACATCCCTGTATTTCACCCCTTCGGGGCCGCTACGCGGTCCAAATCCGTTCCCGACGGATTTGTCACAGCGCATTTTCTGAAGGAGCGGAATACGGACTGTATTTCCGACTGAAGAAAATGTGCTGTGGATTCAAAGATCAAGCGAGGGCTCGTCATCGTGGTGAGAAATGCGGGCTTAGCGCCGGAACATGACGGTCTCGGTTACCAGGATGATAACGGAGGTAATGTTGGCCAACAGTGCGCCACCCGAGAGTGACACAATGCTGGATATGACCATCGGTGTCAGTCCCGTATCTGTCGCGTAGACAAATATTCCCCAGACAATAACGGCGGCAATCAGTTGCAGGTCCGCAACCAGGCTGGTTGCCAGCAGCACCGCGCCGATATGTGCCCGGTCACCAAATTTCATGATGGTGGCAATCAGGCTGACAATGAGGGCGGCAAATAATTCATACACATTGTGATGGTCTGGATTGTCAAGTTCACCGAGAAAAAAGCCGAAATTCAGGGTCAGTGCCAGTACGATGAAGAATGCGAAAAACACTTTCTCCAGATTCATTGTCTGTCTCCTGCAGTTGCCTGTCGCGGATGCGCTGTATTTTCCATGCCTGCAATAAACGTAGCAGAGGCCCGCTCGCATAACAAACCCGGAGACCGGCGCAGATTGATAATTTTGTCATCTGGTACAACAATAGGGCGTGAGGAACACAAGGGCAGACGCCAGATGCATCCCAGTCAGGAGGACAATGTAGCAGAAGAGGTGCTGCAGCAGCGGGTCGGCAGGGTTCACCTGCAGCAGCGGCTTGGTATCGAGCAGGATTACGAACACAAGGTGTTCGGCCAGGGGCGCAACTTCTTCCATATCGAGAACTGGTACTCACTCCATTCCGTCATTCGCAACAGCCTGCGCCTGTTGCTGTTGCACGGCCGCGGTAAACGTAATGCGCGTGCTATCAGGTTGCGCCATAACGATATCCGGCTGCCGGGGTTGGCGAAGGATTTTGCCGGCTACACTATCCTGCAGATATCCGACCCCCACCTCGATATGGCGCCGGATTTCCCGCATGCGCTGATCGAGGCAGTGCGCGAGGTCGATTATGACCTGTGCGTAATAACCGGGGATTTCCGCGCGGACACCTTCGGGCCATGGGCGCCGGCAATCGGTGCTATGCGCCAGGTACGTACCCACCTGCAGGGCGATGTTTACGCCATACTCGGCAACCATGACACCATTCGCATGGTGCCGGATCTGGAAGCCATGGATATCAGGGTACTGCTGAACGAACACGTGCAGCTGGAGCGCGGCGGTGCCGGTATTTATCTTGCCGGTATTGATGATCCGCATTACTACCGTGCCGACAATCTGGAGAAGGCGGCAGACCCGATTCCGAATGGTGCGGTGTCTGTCCTGCTGGCACATTCCCCCGAGGTGTACCGGCATGCCGCACATGCCGATTTCGATCTCATGTTGTGCGGTCATACCCATGGCGGGCAGATCTGTCTGCCCGGTGGCTTCCCGATTATGTGCAATGTGCGTTGCCCGCGTGCCTATTGCGCCGGCAGTTGGCAATATCACAACCTGCAGGGCTATACCTCTGCCGGGTCCGGTGCCTGTATCGTTGATGTCCGCCTGAATTGTCCGCCGGAGATTACTCTTCACCATTTGCATCCCGCAGACGGGAATACAAAAGGTCGATAATCGTAAATACGAGTATTGCCATGCTTGTCTCGAAAAAGCCGGCACCGAACTGTGATTGCATGACCAGCAGCGGCAGCAGCGCCTCCGGTAACTGATCCAGCAGAGGAGCGGAATGACTGGTGGTTATACCGAGGCGACGTTTGCTGAAGCTGGAAAGCAGATCGCCCGACATTGCCAGCATGCCGAACAGGGCACCCTGTCCCGGCGCCAGGCCAAACACGGGTGCGGCAAGGGTGCAGGCGAGGACGCTGGCCACCAGTCCCCTGACGGTCTTGGCTGGACCCAGTACGGGGTGTCCGTCGCCAAGCCGTCGATTGCCATCCAGCGGTGTGTTCAGCCAGCGGCCGAACAGCATGCCGGCGAGCAGGGGTGCGCCATTGGCGATGACCAGCAGCAGAACCAGTTCACTTATGATGTCCAGGCGCATACAGAATTATCGTTATTATTCAGGACCTGCCTGTAAGCGTAGCTGCTCGCGGGCATGGTGGGTAGCCGACGCTGGCGATTTGTACTGGCCGCAAAAAAAACCCGCTCATTGAGCGGGAGAAAAGGAGGTTGATTCAGGCAAATCTTCGAATATATCAATTGCTGCATGTCTGTCTGGCGCCGGCGTGGCGTTGTCGATCGACCCGTTCCACAGGGCCGGACTTACATGACCAATGACGAATACCATTACGCCGATGGTGCTCAAATCTGTCAACCACAATAGATTGACGCGATTTTGTCGTTAATTCATCCATCCGGAGCCAGGTGTCTGATATTGCTGGTATATCGGTTTTGCCTAATTTTTGTATATTCGAATTCCGCCTGATAAAAATTTTTTCTACCCCACGCATCGTGGTGAATGCGGTTGTCTGGCGTGCCTCGCTACGTGGCTTAACCCATTAAATTACTTCGAGAAATCATCATATTGGTGGAATTTTCAGGCTGCAGATTTGCCCGTATTCGAGTATAACCAACAGTAAAATATGACATTTCTTGAGTTTTTATAGTGATATTCGAAATATTAGTAAATAACTGCTTGCTTATTTTAGAGTATGCTTATATTATTATATCCGTCCTAGACAAACTTCAAACTTTTTTGATTAACGTCATCTGGAGAACTGAATATGAAAACTATTGCTACAGTGATTACTGCTGCCACTCTGGCAGTTGCTTCGACCGCCGCCTCCGCCTGGGGCTGGGGTGGTCCTTTCGATAACGGTTACAACGGCTATAACGATGGTTATGGCAGCGGTGACTTCGACGGCGGTTTCAGCATGAACTTCAGTGGTCGCGGTCACGGTCGTGGCTATGG
>JBDLJX010000171.1:0-2947 GCA_039714155.1 Pseudomonadota bacterium
GCCTCCTAAGCGCTAGGTCGGACGTTCGAATCGTCTCCGGGGCGCCACTTCACTGCTATCCCGCATAATTACAAGCAGCAGCCGTAGGAGCGAATTTATTCGCGATTAAAGACCCTGATATCATCCTCCGCCTGATCGCGGCTAAAGCCGCTCCTACCACAAAACTATCAAGGCTCCGGTAAATAACTCCGCAAAATTCGGGCATCTGACCTGAAAGCAACCCCGGCTCCATATCCATCTCATCCGGACCAGATAGAAATCATTTCCTTTGCGCCCTCTGCGGTGAATACCTGCGTAAATAGTCATTACACCTTCCGCCGGGCCTCAACCACATTCGGCAACTGCCCGATCTGGGACAGTACCCGGCTCAACTGGCCAATATCACGAATCTCCACGGTCATGTTCATGCGTGCCATGCCATCCTGTTTGTCAGTGCCTGTGTTTACACCACTCAGGTTGATTTTCTCATTTGCGAGCAAGGCGGTGATATCCCGCAACAGACCCGGCCGGTCATAGGCCTCGACGAACACGTCAACAAGATAACCCTCTTCTGACGGGATACCCCATTCCACCTCGATCAGCCGGTCACGGTCTTCACCTTGCAGGCGCAGTATATTGCCGCAATCCTGCCGGTGGATAGTGACGCCCCGTCCCCGGGTAATATAACCGACAATCGGATCATTCGGCACCGGATGACAGCAGCGCGCTGTTGTCGTCAGCAAGTTGCCAACACCGAGGATCTTGAAGCCGTCCGGTGACTTCTGCCGTTTTTTCCTTGGCACACGGGTTGGTTCAACCTCGATGGTCTCGGCACTTGGTACCAGTTCATTAATTGCACCAGCCAGTTGTCCGGTGTTGATGTCGCCGCGCCCAAGAGACGCCAGCAGATCATCAACGTGTTTGTGTTTAAAGTGGTCAGCAAGTTTCTCAATTGCCAGCCCGGTTATACCCAGGCGGTGCATTTCCCGCTCCAGAATACCGCGCCCGGCGCTGACATTGTGTTCGTAGTCCTGCCGCTTGAACCACTGGCGCACCCGCGCCCTGGCCCGCGAGGTCTTGAGATAGCCGAGATGTGTATTCAACCAGTCGCGGCTGGGCGTGCCCTGCTTTGTCGTCAGGATCTCCACCTGATCACCGTTTTGCAGCTCATACGTCAGTGTCACAATACGGCCGTTGACCTTTGCGCCCCGGCAGCGGTGCCCGACCTCGGTATGAATGGCGTAGGCAAAGTCCAGCGGTGTGGCGCCCTGCGGCAGATCCACTATTCGTCCTTGCGGGGTCAGTGCATAGACCCGTTCCTGGAAGGCCTCTGTCTTGAAGCGATCGACAAAGTCAGTTGCCGTATGCTCTTCATCCTTCCATTCCAGCAACTGCCGTAACCAGGCAATCTTCTCCTCGTAGCCCGGGTCAAAATGCCCGCCCTCCTTGTAGCGCCAGTGGGCCGCCACACCCAGCTCCGCATGCTGGTGCATGGTTGCGGTCCGGATCTGGATTTCCAGTGTCCGCCCTTCCGGCCCGACAACGGCAGTGTGCAATGAGCGGTACAGGTTCTCCTTGGGATTGGCGATGTAGTCATCGAATTCCTTCGGAATATGCCGCCACAGGCCGTGCACGATACCCAGCGCGGCATAACAGTCCTTTTCTTCCGGCACCAGTACACGCACGGCACGCACATCGAAGATCTGTTCAAAGTCGAGGTGCTTGCGCTGCATCTTGCGCCAGATGCTGTTGATGTGTTTCGGCCGGCCACTGATCTCCGCCCTGATACCGGCCCTGGTTAACTCCTCCTCAAGAATTGCAACGACCTTGTTGATATACCGTTCGCGCTCAACCCGGGTTTCGGCCAGCTGGGTGGCCAGCTGCTGATATACCTCGGGCTCGAGATACCGCAGCGACAGGTCTTCCAGTTCCCACTTGACCTGCCAGATACCGAGGCGATTCGCGAGTGGCGCATAGATATCCAGTGTTTCCCGGGCGATGCGCCGCTGCCTGCCGGCATCGAGGTGCTGCAGGGTGCGCATGTTGTGCAGGCGGTCGGCCAGCTTGATCAGCACGACCCGCACATCTTCCGCCATGGCGAGCAGCAACTTGCGCAGGCTCTCGGCCTGGGCATGTTCACGGCTGCCGGCATGGGTCTTGTCCTGAAACTCGCCGATACGCTCCATCTTGGTGACGCCGTCGACCAGCCGGGCAATCACCGGCCCGAATTCTGCCCTTACTTGCTCCAGCGTAACCTCGGTATCCTCGACCACGTCATGCAACATGGCCGCAGCCAGGGTTTCATAGTCGAGTTTGAGTTCATTAAGGATTCCGGCCACCGCCAGGACATGGTGGTAATATGGCTCGCCGGAGGCACGCACCTGCCCCTGGTGCGAGTTGACTGCCCATTGGGCGGCCTTCGTCAGCACGGCCTGCTGTAACTCTGGTCGACTGTTCAATAACCGCTCAAGGTGGCCCTGTGATTCTCGATCCATGACATGATTATCCATAAATTAAGGGGCATGAAGTGTCATTTTGCGATAAGACACAGGAACTTAAATATTGTTAATGCTGGTAAGGCAGGACATCTGGGTAGTCGGATTAATTAACAAAACGGAGTTATTGCTTATAACTATTATAACTCTCTGTATTTCAGAGTATTTATCTAGCTTTCACAATTAATAGCCCGAATTCATGTCGGAATAGTTGACAAAAAGATTGTGGAACGATTGACAATAGCATCTATATTCCTGTTAACTTGTTGTTTTATATATGTAATAGTCTGTTTGGCACATTCCATGCTACAATTATGTGCACAATGCATAGTGTATTGGGAAACACAACTGTTACGACCGTGGCTACTACAAATGGAAAGCTTCATTGTCAGGGTCTACCGAAGGGACCGGAATGACCCGGATGAAGTTGCCGGACTGGTCGAGACGGTAGGGACAGAAGAGAAGGAAGCATT
>JBDLJX010000172.1:0-2918 GCA_039714155.1 Pseudomonadota bacterium
GGTCACTGATCTACCTGTTGCTGGCAGGCCTGCTGGCAGTGGCTGCCTACTTCCCCGGCCTGTCGGGCGATTATGCCTTCGATGACATGCAGAACCTGCTCAGCAACCCGCGGCTTAGCATGAAGGAACTGGACCTGGAGACGTTGCAAACCGCCAGCTTCTCGTCGGGCGCCGGCAAGCTCAAACGGCCGGTCAGCATGTTCACCTTTGCACTGAACCGCTATTGGTTCGGCATCAATCCCTGGTCATACAAGGTGATCAATCTGGCCATTCACCTGCTGACCGGAATCGCACTGTTCTGGCTTGCAACGCTGATGCTCCGACAGTACCGGCGCCTCGACAATGCATCGCTTTCACCTAGAGCAGAAACATGGCTGCCGGTCATCATCACGGCTGTCTGGCTGGTGCACCCGCTGAATCTCACCAGCGTGCTGTATATCGTGCAACGCATGACCAGCCTGGCAGCATTATTTACCGTGCTTGGCCTGTGCTGCTACGTGCTGGGCAGAAGCCGGCTGCTGGAGAATCGCCGCGGCTGGCCATGGATATTCGCCGGTCTGTTCGGATTTGGCGGCCTGGCCGTATTCAGCAAGGAAAACGGGATATTACTGCCGGGTTACATGTTCATTATTGAACTGGCACTGTTTCGCTTCCGTGGCGTGAAAAACAACATCAACAAACCGGTGGCAGTATTCTTTACGCTATTCCTGCTCCTGCCCGGACTGTTGTTTCTGCTGCTGCTCGTATTTCAACCCGGCACATTCCTGGCCGGCTATGATGGTCGTGACTTCACACTCACGGAGCGCATCATGACAGAAAGCCGGGTGCTGGTGTTCTACCTGACACAGATCGTGGCGCCGTCCGTGTCTGAACTGGGGCTGTATCACGACGACATCCGGATATCACACAGCCTGCTGGATCCAGCCACCACGCTGTATTCCATGCTCGCACTGACGCTGCTGTTCACAGTAGCACTGGGTTTACTGAAAAAAATGCCGCTGGCAGGCCTCGGCATGCTGTGGTTTTTTTGCGGTCATGCACTGGAATCAACTATCCTGCCACTCGAGATCGCCCATGAGCACCGGAATTACCTGGCTGATTTCGGAATCATCCTTGCACTTGGCAGCCTGGTGGCACAGATACCCGGCAGGCGGCTCGCACCGCACATAAGGACTGTCGTCCCGGGGTTATTCATTGCCCTGCTTGCCTATACCACATGGGTACGTGCAGGCCAGTGGTCCGACAACGTCAACCATGCGATCTACGAGGCCGTTCATCATCCGGAATCCCCCCGATCCGTATACGCTGCCGGTCGCATCCATGCACGACTGGCACTCAACGGTCACGAAGACAGTATCGAAAAGGCCTACTACTACCTCGGACGCGCAAGCGAACTTGACTACTCAGGCATCCTGCCTGACATTGTCATGGTCAAGCTGGCATTCATGCTGGACCTGCCTGTCAAGCAGGAATGGTATGACCGAATCATCTTCAAGCTGGCAGAATACCCGATTAATGCCGCAGACCTGAACGGCCTGCATGCATTATCCAGTTGTCAGCAAAATGTCTGCAAGACACCGCGAGCGACAATGGAATTGATTTACGCTACAGTGCTGCAGCACGAGAGCCTGCGGAGCGCCGGCGGGCGCCATGCACACGCCGCTACCAGCTACGGGTTTTACCTGATAAATGTGCATGGCGAATTCGATCAGGGACTTGGTTATTTTTACCAGGCGGTAGAGAGAAAACCTGATGTCGTGCAAAACTGGATCAATTTGATCAATGTGCTTGTCGCCATGCACCGGTACGACGAGGCCGGGGACAGACTTGGGATGTTTCAGGCAGAGAATATTGCCGGAGCAACAGACCGTGACTTCAACAGGCTGGCGGGGGTGATTGCAGATGGCCGGGCGCAGCTCACCCGTCAGACCGGACAGCCGGATACGCATACGGTAGTGGAGAACCAGGAATGACACCGGAACTCAGCATAATCCTGCCGGCAAAGAACGAGGCTGAAAGCCTGCAGAAACTTTTACCACAACTCCGCGATAAATTCCCCGAGGCAGAGATCGTTGTTGTCAACGATGGCTCAACTGACAATACCGAAGCGGTCTGCAAAAGCAATGCTGTAACGGTAATTACCCACAAACAGTCCAAGGGTAACGGTGGCGCAGTCAAGGCCGGCGCCCGCGCTGCCTGTGGCCGGATTTTTGTGTTTATGGATGCGGATGGCCAGCACAAACCGGATGACATACCGGGCCTTCTGGCAGCACTTGATGACGGTCACGATATGGTTATCGGTGCACGTGGCAGTGATTCACAGGCCAGTCTCGGGCGTGGCCTCGCCAACGCATTGTATAACTGGTTTGCAACCCGCATGACCGGTCAGAAGATACCCGACCTGACATCCGGGTTCCGCGCAGTGATTGGCAGCAAGTTCAGGGAATTTGTTTACCTGCTGCCTAACGGCTTCTCCTACCCGACCACTATCACCATGGCATTCTTTCGTGCCGGTTATTCTGTCGAATATATTCCGATTGTTGCAGAAGCCCGGAAAGGTAAAAGCCATATACGGCCACTCAAGGATGGTATCCGCTTTCTCGTCATCATATTCAAGGTGTCCACCCTGTACTCACCGTTGAAGATCTTTGTGCCAATCAGCGGGCTGATATTCCTGACGGGCATCGGCTACTACCTTTATACCTATATAACAGAGGAGCGCTTCACCAACATGGGTGCCCTGCTGCTGGTATCGTCAATCCTTGTTTTTCTGATAGGCCTGGTGTCCGAACAGATCACCACGCTCATGTACCGGGACACCTAGCCCGCATTTCTCACCACGATGACGAGCCCTCGCTTGATCTTTGAATCCACAGCGGATTTTCTTCAGTCGGAAATACAGTCCGTATTCCGCTCCT
>JBDLJX010000173.1:0-2892 GCA_039714155.1 Pseudomonadota bacterium
GGAGCCTGTCGGACTTAGGAATAATCTACTGCGCTGATGGGAGAGCGGCCCAAATGTCCCCGATTTTTCGTTACGTAGGCCCACTATGCGCCTCAAAATCGTGACCATTTGTTCTCGCTCTCCCATCATGCTCGCTACGATTACCTAAGTCCGACAGACTCCTAGATCCGTGTTTGAAAAAGGCACTATGGGCTCGGTGATTATAATATGATTGGCATTATGGATACTTGCACTGTTTCATCTTGCTTTGAAGTGCGGGCGCACAGGTGTTACAAAGGCATCCCGGCCTGACGTGGCCGAATGCAGATAACCGATAACCATGTATCTCAATCATTTCAACCTTGCTGAACGACCGTTCTCGATCGCACCGGATCCACGGTTCCTGTTCATGAGTAGACGCCACCGGGAAGCACTGGGGCATCTGCTATATGGCCTTGGTGAGGGCGGTGGCTTCGTGCAGCTGACCGGCGAGGTTGGCACGGGCAAGACCACCATATGCCGCTGTTTGCTGGAACAGGTCCCGGACAACGTCGATATTGCGCTGGTTCTGAACCCGAAGGTGACTGCCGAGGAACTGATTGCCACGGTGTGTGACGAGCTTGGTGTCAGCTACCCGGAAGAAATTCACAGCATCAAGGTGCTGACCGACCTGCTGAATGCGCACCTGCTGGAGGCCTACGCAAACGGCCGGCGTATTGTGCTGATTATTGACGAGGCGCAGAATCTGTGTACGGAAGTGCTGGAGCAGGTCAGGCTGCTGACCAATCTCGAGACATCGACACAGAAACTGTTGCAGATCATCCTCATTGGTCAACCGGAGTTGCGCGACTTGCTGTTGCGAGAGGATATGCGCCAGTTGGCACAGCGGGTGACCGCACGTTACCATCTGGAACCGATTTCCCGCAACGAGACCATCGACTACATCCAGCATCGCCTGCAGGTCTGCGGCACTTCGCATGCCATTTTCAACAAGGGCGCCACTGATACCATCCAGCGCCTGTCCGGAGGTGTTCCGCGCCTGATCAACGTCCTGTGTGACCGTGCCATGCTGGGTGCCTATGTCGAGGGCAAGTCACAGGTTGACCGCAGTATCGTCAGGAAGGCAGCCCGGGAAGTACTTGGCCAGGAGCATGATGACCCGTCACGGCAACACTGGTTACCACTGGTCGCGGGTGGCCTGGTGGTGCTTGGGCTGCTTGCGGTGCTGGTGTACCGGCCCTGGGAATTTCTGCCGACATCGGCTCTGTTCGGCAATGACGATGCCGTTTCAATTGCGGCGCCGAACCCACTGTCAGCCGGGCCGGCCAGGCCGAAACCGAAGGCCGAATCCAGGCCGGATCAGGCACCGGTACAGACCGGGCCCATGGTCGCAATGGCCGCTGTACCGGAGGAGCCGGTGGTGCCTGTGGCGGCTGTTGAAGAGCCGCCGTTGCCGTCGCTTGATGATGTCCTGCAGGGTGTCGACGATTCCTGGTACCGGCGTGCCTGGACTGCATTGTTTGCCGAGTGGTCGCTGGAGTTGCCGCTGAATGTGAAGCCGGATTTCTGCGAGTTTGCCAGCAGCAATGGTCTGCGTTGCATGTACGAGCGCGGCACCTGGGATGTATTGCGTTATTTTGACCGGCCGGCACTGTTACGGCTGGTGCTGGCGGATGGCAAGCAGGTGTCGGTCGCACTGCAGCATCTGGATGGGAATGCTGCCGAGCTGGTGCTGGGTGATACGGTTATGCGCCTGCCCATTACCGAGATCGACCGCTACTGGTATGGCAATTATGTGCTGCTGATACGAACACCGCCGGCCGGTACCATGATTATGCAGGCCGGTGGCCGCTGGCCCGATGTGCGGTGGTTGCGTGAGCAACTCGGTTTGATCAATGGCGTCGAACTGGCGACGGCAGACCCGGATCTGTTCGACCAGTCCCTGAATGATCAATTGCTGGCATTTCAGCGTGACCGTGGCCTGGTGGCCGATGGCATAGTCGGCAAGCACACAATTATCTTCCTTAACACGCAAGCAAACAGGCCCGACATCCCGCGGCTGGTGGTGGCGCGATCCCGGGCAGGTTAACCGATGTCCTATATTCTTGAAGCACTTAGAAAGGCAGACCAGGAACGCTCGGCAGGCAGCGTTCCGGATCTCGAAGCGGTGCATGAGTCGTCACGTGATGGTGGCCGTCCCCGATGGTGGGTCCGGGTCCTGGCGGGAGTGTTGCTGGTCAATGGTGTGGTGCTGGCCGTGCTGGTGCTGCGCGATACAAATGATGCGCCGGTACAGGTTGCCGGCAAGCTCCGGCAAGAGGCGCCAGCCAGGGCCATGCAGGCGCCACCACCGGCGGTTACCCAACCAAGACCGGCACCGGTAACAGCATCCATGGCGACCGTGGTGCAGCAACAGGCCGTGGTCAGCCGGCCGCCCGTTGTCAAGCGGGCAGCCTCCCCACCTGTGATGCCGGTGCCGGAAAAACGCGTTGTTGCGAAAGTGGAACGGCCGGTTGTGTCTGTTGCCCCGGTTGTCAAGCCGGCGCCGCAACCTGCTGCCAGGCCTGTGGTGACTGACTCCGGGCTGCCGTACTGGGACGAGTTGTCGATCGAGTTCCGCAGTGGCTTCAAGGTGCCACGCATGGATGTGCATGTTTATGATGCCGACCCGCAGCGCCGGTTCTTGCTGATTAATCTGCAGAAATACCGTGAAGGCGATCATCTGGAAAGCGGAGCAGTGATTGAGGAAATTCTGCCGGATGGTATCCAGCTGTCATATCAGGGAACCCGTTTTATTTATCGCAAGTAGTGCCAGTATCTAGTGTGGTGTAACGGATAACGTGTACGTATCAGCGAGACGAGAAGCCGTTAGCTGCAAGGCGCGTCTCGCAGGGAATGGCGTGCCCTTTACAA
>JBDLJX010000174.1:0-2875 GCA_039714155.1 Pseudomonadota bacterium
TGCCGTGCTTGACAAGGACTAAGGCCATTGCCTGCGCACGGCGCCTTGCTGCGAGACACCACAGGAGCGCTGAACCCGGCAATATCATCTTGAAAGAGTACTGTGTTATGCACCCCATGAAGTCCCTGATCGCATTCCTGCTGCTGATATTTTCCCTGTCGGCAGTCACCAGTCATGCAGAACCCGTCGATGCCGGGCGCTTCGGTATCGGCGCCGGCCAGTCTGGTGGCGGCGCATTATTCAAGCAAGGCGAAACCATACCGATTGTCGGTGAGCAGCCGGAAGCCACTGAAGTGACTTCCGAGCCGGTTTTGCTCAACCGTATCATCGCCATCGTTAACGAAGACATCATCGTCATGAGCGAACTGGAGCAGAGCATGAAGTCAGTCACCATGCAGCTGCAGGAGAAGGACACCGAGTTGCCGCCGCAGGCAGTGCTGGAAAAACAGGTACTGGAACGCCTCATCATGCAGGACCTGCAGCTGCAACTGGCCGAGCGCAACGGTGTACGCATCGATGACACCATGCTGAACAACAAGCTGCAGGAACTGGCCCGTGAGAACGATGTTACCCTGTCTGAATTCCGCGACATCCTGAAACGTGACGGCTTTGATTACAACGCGTTCCGCGAAAACCTGCGCAAGGAAATGACCATCAAGCAACTGCGCCAGCAAATGGTCGGCAGCCGCCTCAAGGTCAGCGACCAGGAAATCGACAACCTGCTCGCCAACCTGAAATCACTTGGCCAGGACAACGAGCAATACCACCTTGCCCATATCCTGGTTGCCGTGCCGGAAGCCGCCAGCCCCGACGAAATCGAGGCCGCCGGGCAACGCGCCAGTGAGGTACTGGCCAAGCTGCACTCAGGTGCCGATTTTTCCCGGACCGCAATAGCCGTCTCCGACGGCACCACCGCACTTGATGGTGGCGACATCGGCTGGCGCAGTATCGGCCAGATGCCGACTCTGTTTGTCGAGCCGCTGGAAAGCATGCAGACCGGTGACGTCTCCAGTCTGCTGCGCAGCCCCGGTGGCTTTCACATTATCAAGCTGCTGGAGAAACGAGGTGAAAAACGCACTATCGTCAAGCAGACCAAGGCGCGACATATACTGCTGAAAGAGGACGCACTGAACACAGAGGCACAGAACCGCATCCGTATTGACCAACTGGCACAACGACTCCGCGGCGGTGACGATTTCGCCACGCTGGCACGTGCCAACTCACAGGACACACTGTCGGCTGCCCGGGGTGGCGATATCGGCTGGGTCAGCCCCGGCGAACTGGTGCCGCAATTCGAGGAAGCCATGGATGCACTGCAACCCGGCGAGATCAGTATTCCGGTAAAGACCCGGTACGGCTGGCACATCATCCAGGTAATTGAACGGCGCGACTATGACAGCACCGAGGAATTCAAACGCTCGCGGGCGCGCCAGCTGATCCGTTCACGCAAGGCGGACGAGGAAACCTTCCTGTGGCTGCGGCGCCTGCGCGACGAATCCTACGTCGAATACCGGCTTGAGTCCTGACAATCCCCTGCGGATAGCCCTGACACCGGGCGATCCGGCCGGTATCGGCCCGGACCTGTGCCTGCAACTGGCACAAACGCCACAACGGCACGAACTGGTCGTGATTGCTGACCCGGAGCTGTTGACCGCACGCGCGGCAACTCTGCAACTGCCGTTCACCCCACGACCATTTGATTCCACCGCCACGCCGGCCCCGACCGGCGCTGCTGAACTGTATGTACTGCCGGTGGCGACGCAAACCCCTGCAGTGTGTGGCCAGGCCGATACCGCGAATGCCCGTTATGTGCTCGACACCCTTGACCGTGCCGTGGGCGGCTGCCAGGACGGCACTTTTACCGCCATGGTCACCGGGCCGGTGAATAAGGCGCTCATCAATGCGGCCGGTATCCCGTTCAGCGGCCATACCGAGTACCTCGCTGCTGCTACCGGCACTGAACATGTCGTCATGCTGCTGGCGACCGCAGGTTTGCGGGTAGCATTGGCGACCACGCATGTGCCGCTGCGCGAGGTCAGCGACCTGATTACTGCAGTGCGGCTGGAGCGGGTATTGCGCATCCTGCATACAGCACTGCAGCAGGACTTTGCCATTGACCGGCCGCGCATTATTGTCTGCGGACTGAACCCGCATGCCGGCGAGAGCGGCAACCTCGGCCACGAGGAAGACGACACGATCATTCCACTGCTGGATCGTTTGCGCGGCGAGGGGTTCGAGCTGGCGGGGCCACTGCCGGCCGACACCGTCTTTACCCGCGACCGTTTGCAACAGGCCGATGCCGTGCTTGCGATGTACCATGACCAGGGCCTGCCGGTACTCAAGCACATGGGCTTTGGCAATGCAGTCAATGTTACGCTGGGCCTGCCGATCATCCGCACCTCGGTTGACCATGGCACGGCCTTTGAACTTGCCGGCACCGGCCGTGCCGATGCTGGCAGCCTGGTTGCGGCTATTGACATGGCGATCGAGATTGCCGGCAATCGCGGCGGGCAAGAGTAATAACGTATTCTTGCAAAAGACGCAGCATGGCACATACACCCCGCAAACGCTTCGGTCAGGACCGCTCCCCGGCTCTAGTTCCCCACGTTACACAATAAGTTACTTGCTGTGATAACTTGATCGCTGCCACTTTTGCCGACAGTTGCTAGATACCAGCGGTGATTCTTTCCTTCTGATTAACCACCGTTTTTTCTCATCACTCACTGCTCTTCAAATCAAGTAAAGCTAATGGTCAGCATTAGCTTCCAAGAGGTGATGAGTAAGTCGATAATTGCCAGCGAACGTCTAGCCCGCATTTCTCACCACGATGACGAGCCCTCGCTTGATCTTTGAATCCACAGCGAATTTTCTTCAG
>JBDLJX010000175.1:0-2685 GCA_039714155.1 Pseudomonadota bacterium
CCGGGGAGGGGAATCCAGGATTAATGGGGTGAAGAAAGATGACCGAAGGCGGGATCTGCTCTACGGTATCAGCACCGGGTTTTCTATCAGTTCGAGGTCTACCGTTAAGCTGGCTTATGTCAGGAGTCGTACACATGAAGATATCGGGAAGGATTCCGACAGTGTTGCATTTGCGTACTCAATCAGATTTTAAGAAACAGGTCATCCACACACTGATAGTAACTGTACAATCTAAGGGGACAGTGCCTCACTGGGTACAACTTACTTTATCATAGGAAATAAAGTATATCTGCTCTTCTTTTCGCCTATAATTACCGGAAATACCTGTGTAACTTAGTCAGATAACCGGAAACAACCTGTACTGTCACGATACGTACTGCCAACAAACAGGAACATATCATGAATGAACACAAGCACGATGCAGGCGTTATACAGGCACTGCTCGACCGGTTAAACAATCAACGACTGCCGCGCCTCATGGACCTTAAAGACAAGATCGACACGGGCGAAATCCTCAGCGATCTTGATCTGCAATTTCTCGAGGAAGTGTTCGCAGATGCGCAGAAGGCAAGGCCGCTTATTGACCGGCATCCAGAATACCGGGAACTCTCCGCCCGCGTTATCCGCCTCTACAAGGATATCCTGGACAAGGCGGTGGAAAACGAAAAGAAGGCCTGACAGGCACTCTTGACGAGCGACTGATTCAGCGCAGATAGCGCTTTGCGGCGGAGAAAAAATTCTCACGCGGTGGCAGATCATCGGGTGTCAGGGACACAAAAAGCATTACCAGACGGCGGCCGCGTGCGTTGTGCAATTCCTGGAACCGGATTTTCTCTGCCGAAGTATCCTGAACGTCACGCCGGATATTCATACGATCCAGGTACAGTACGATATCTTCGGCCCAGAACTGCTGTTCGGCGTCCCCGAGCAGCTCGGTAATGATTTTCAGATGGCTGCGCAAGACATCTGCATCTACCTGCAACGTGGCCAGCTGTGCTTCAATGCCATCCAGCTCGGTCTGTAGAGAGGCGGATTCAGGTTTGGCTTTCTGCATTTTATCAAAGCCCCACCCCCCGGACTGCAGGGCATCCTGCTTGTGCTTGAGCACATTGCGCTGTTGTTGAAGCTCGGCACGCTCCCCCTGCACATCGACAATGCGTGCCAGCGCCAGGCTGAGCACATGATCAAAGGCGCGGCGCTTGAGCAGCCGACGTGTTTCATCCTCGCCCGCCGCGGGATCCACGAGGCGGTGACCCCGGAAGCTGACTGCGACCTGTACCACATCGCGACGCAATATCTCACCGTTCAGCTCAATGCCCAAAACAGTTTTCTCCATTCGTTCTGCCAGCAGCAGTGCCGTTATGGGACCTGCATCACCAGTCCTGTTACGGAATTCACTCAGGACGGTATCGTTCCCTAATATCTCCAGCATTCGATCGGTCGAGGCGAACAATGCCCCGAGACGCGGATCACTACTGTAGTCACTACGGCCCGTCGACAGCGGCGCGGGCAGACTGTCGACCAGCGCGACGACATGATCGATGGCGTGGATGACAGGGTCGCGCAGTTGCTTGCGATAGCCCGACAGACCCCTTATCCGCGGATCTGTGCCGTCCACTGTGCGTTCGATTGCCGCCTCGATCAGTGACTCGGGGTAACGTCCTCCGCTCTCGCCGCCGCCAAAGATGGACTGGAAAAGTTTCAAGGCCATTGGGTTGCCGTTTCCCGGGCATGTTCTATGGATTCGAACAGCTGCTGATCCAGCCATTCCAGAATCGCGGGGGCCATCCGGGCACCAGTCAGTAACGGTAATGTGAGGCTGCTTGCGAAACGAATACCTGTCACGTCAGGTGCCGGTACCTGTCAAGGTGCGATCAGAAATTTGCAAGGAAGAACGGGATCAACAGTGCGTTAACCAGATCGATAAAGAACGCACACACCAGCGGCACGATAATGAACGCCTGGTGGGAGGCGCCATAACGCTGGGTGACGGCCGACATGTTCGCCATCGCGGTGGGTGTCGAACCGAGTGATATCCCGCCGAACCCGGCACAGATGACAGCCGCGTCATAGTTTCTCCCCATGACAGGAAAAACCACGAACAGGGTCAGCGTGACGGCGATCAGGAATTGCGCACCGAGAATGGTGAAAATCGGGCCGGCAAGTTCCACCAGCGTCCATAGCTGCATGCTCATCAGCGACATGGCGAGAAAGGTGCCCAGCGACACGTCAGCGATCAAGGCCATCGCCGGTTTACGCGTGGGCCATGTCGTACCGCTGATACGAGGGAAGGATTTCGGGATCAGGTTGGTAATCAGGATGCCCGCGAACAGACAGGTCACGAATAGCGGCAGCTTGAGGCCAAGCCCTCCCAGCCACTCGTTGATGAGAAAACCGAATATGGCACAGACATGAATGGCAAGGATGGCATCCAGCAGGTCCAGGTGATCAATTCCACTTTTGCCTTTCTGCTCATCCGTTATGCCGACGTCCAGCGGCCCCACCTTTCCCGGCGTGAGCTTGTTGCGGGTAATGAGGAACTTTGCAATCGGGCCGCCCATCAGGCTGGCAAGGATGAGCCCGAAAGTAGCGCACGCGATACCAATCTCCATGGCGTTCGCAATGTCGTATTCCTCCGCCAGTCTTGGCGACCAGGCAATGGCAGTGCCGTGTCCGCCAATCAGC
>JBDLJX010000176.1:0-2679 GCA_039714155.1 Pseudomonadota bacterium
GGCGAGGGCCGGGTGCTGGACCAGTTCTCCAACCCGGACAATCCGCTGGCGCATTATGAAAACACGGCTCCGGAGATCTGGCGTGATACCAATGGCGGTATTACCCATTTTGTCAGTGCCATGGGCACCACCGGTACCATCATGGGCGCCTCTCGCTATTTCAGGGAAATGAACCCGGCGATCGAGATTGTCGGTGTCACGCCGTCTGAAGGTTCCTCGATTCCCGGTATCCGGCGCTGGCCGGAGGCGTACCTGCCAGCCATCTTTGATGCAACGCAGGTCGACCGTACGATCGAGGTCAGCCAGGCGGAGGCCGAGCGTACGACACTGGAACTGGCAGCGCGGGAGGGCATATTCGCCGGCATATCGTCAGGCGGGGCGGTTGCCGCCGCACTGTCACTGTCACAGCAGGTAGAGAATGCCATTATCGTCGCGATTATTTGTGATCGTGGCGATCGTTACCTGTCTACCGGGGTTTTTCCCGACTGACGGTGCGCAGTTGTCGACGGGTTTATGCCCTGTTACTGGCCGTACTCCTGCCGGCGGCTGATGTCGTCGTTGTGCAGGCGATAGAAAGTGCCGGCCTGTCATTCGATACCCTGGAAGGCGCCGGCTGGTCAGTCCACAGCGCGGAAGTACGACTCAACTGGCTGGATGATAGTCATGCCGCCCTGCAGATGCGCGCGGCAACCGTGGTCCTGCCAGAGCCGCTTGGTACGGTTAGCGATGTCACCGTTAGCTGTCCGGCTGCCGATATCCATGCCGCCGGCGTGCACTGCCAGCAAGGTCTCATACGCCTTAGCTCGGCAAAATTCGGCCGGCAAACGATGCAGGCAGAATTTGATTACCTGGCCGCCTCCGGACGCGTGGCATTTGCACTGGCCGGCATCCGTTATGCCGGCGGCAGGCTGACTGCCAGCGGCGAGTTCGAGACCCCGGCCTGGAATCTCGGACTGGCGGGTCGGGGCCTGCATGTCGATGCGATTATCGGCGCGCTGTCATCAGCCGGTGTTGTTTCGATACCGCTCGACGGCAGCGGGCAGCTTGATGTTGATGTACGGTTACAGGGGACTGCGGCACAAGTCACGACAGGCACGCTGACTGCCCGGCTTGATCGCGCATCATTTTCCGACGCGGCTGGCCGGCTGGCGGGAGAGAATCTGGCTGCGCAACTGGATGCCCGCCTGACGCTGACGGGCGATCACTGGCAGATTGCAGCGGATGTGCAGGGTGAACAGGGGCAGATCTATGTCGAGCCTGTCTTTCTGGACCTGGATGAGCGGCCTGTCCGGGCGACGGCACAACTTGACTGGCAGCCCGGCCGGGGTCAGCTGGCAATCCGATCACTCGATTACCGGCAGACCGGTGCCCTGACGGTCCATCTCAGCGGCTCCGTCTATCCCGACAGACCGGTACCGATCGAAACCCTGGAAGTGGAGGTGCAGGAAGGCAGGTTTCCGGCCTTGTATGACACCTATCTGCAGCCCTGGTTGAACGAAACCATGCTGGCAGACCTGGAGACATCCGGTCGCGTGGAAATGCAGCTTGCCCTGCGCTCAGGCATGCCGGAATCGTTGCAGCTCACATTGCATGATGTGCATGTCGATGACCGCGAAGCGCGCTTCGGGCTGGCCGGGCTGGCTGGCCGGATTGCATGGGGGCGGGATGGTGACCGTCGGCGGCAGGACCTGCAGTGGGACAGCGGTCATTTGTTTCGCGTGCCGCTGGGTGCGGCCAGCATCGCCATGGCATCAGAGGCCTCGCGGTTTTCGCTGCGGGAGCCGGCAAGGATAGCGGTACTTGATGGCGAACTTCAGATCGATACTGCCGGGCTGGAGTATGCGGACGCCGGGGTGCGGCGCTGGTACGTGGATGCCATCCTGACACCGGTCTCCATGCGTGACCTGACCCGTTCGCTGGGCTGGCAGGAATTTTCCGGCAAGCTGTCCGGCGTCATTCCCGATGTCCGCTACCAGGACGGTATCCTGGAAGTCGGTGGCATGTTGCTGGTGCGTGTCTTTGACGGGGCAATCACGCTCGGCAACCTGAGGCTGGCCGAGCCATTCGGTATTGTTCCGCGTCTCTGGCTTGATGCCAGGGTCAAAAATATCGACCTCAAGACCCTGACCAACACATTCTCATTTGGCCGCATCGAGGGTCGCCTCGGCGGCAAGGTCGACGGCCTGTATATGGAGTCCTGGCGGCCGGTGGCGTTTGATGCGGTATTTGCCACCCCGCCCGGTGACACGTCACGGCATCGCATCAGTCAGAAGGCGGTGGATAATATCTCCAGTATTGGCGGTGGTGGTGTCGGCGGGGCGCTGTCGCGCAGTTTTATGCGCTTCTTCAAGGACTTTCCCTATGACCGGCTGGGTATCCGCTGCCAGCTTGAGAACGGTACCTGTGACATGGGCGGTGTTCAGCCCGCGCCAAACGGTTACTATATCGTCAAGGGGCGGTTGCTGCCGCCACGTCTGGATGTGATCGGCTACGCCGATCGGGTTGACTGGGACAGCCTGGTTGCGCAGCTCGTCGCTGTCACCCGGCGGCAGGGCGCCGTCATGCAATAAGCTGGTCGTGTTAAGCATATGTTGCAGATCCCGTTAACTTGCTTGTGTACTAAGGAGAACGTGAGTCAGCCGACAGGCTCATCCGTGGGACGCCGTAAATACGTCCCTG
>JBDLJX010000177.1:0-2648 GCA_039714155.1 Pseudomonadota bacterium
GTTGTTCATCTCGTTGACCTTGTCGATCAGGATAAAGCCCGGCTCGGCAAAGTCGTAGGTGGAACTCATGATCATGTCCCACAGGCGCTGTGCAGGCACGGTCTTGTAGACCCTGCAGGCAACCAGCCCGGCATTATTGGTGACGTAGTCACCCTTGTAGGGCCATTCACGCCATATCACCCGCGACGGATCATGCAGATCAATCCCGTCATCCATTTCATGGCGATCAAGCGGAAAGGCCAGCTGCCAGTCGGCATTATCCCTGACGGCGTCCATGAACTCCGTGGTAATCAACAGGGACAGGTTGAACTGGCGCAGGCGGCCGTCCTCACGCTTGGCACGAATAAAATCCATCACGTCCGGATGACCGACATCAAAGGTCGCCATCTGTGCGCCACGCCGGCCACCGGCCGAGGACACGGTGAAACACATCTTGTCGTAGATATCCATGAATGACAGCGGGCCGGAGGTGTAGGCGCCGGCACCGGACACATAGGCACCCTTTGGTCGCAGGGTGGAGAACTCGTAGCCAATGCCGCAACCGGCTTTCAGGGTCAGTCCCGCCTCGTGCACCTTGTCGAGAATGTTGTCCATGGAGTCCTGCACCGTACCGGATACCGTGCAGTTGATCGTTGATGTGGCCGGTTTGTGTTCCTGTGCGCCGGCGTTGGACGTAATGCGTCCGGCCGGAATGGCACCGTGGCGCAGTGCCCACACAAATTCCCGGTACCACAGCTCGCGCAGTTCCGGCGTCGCCTCTACATCTGCCAGCGCCCTGGCAACACGCTGGTAGGTTGCATCAATGGTTTCATCAACCGGTGTGCCGTCTTTTGCCTTGAGCTGATACTTGGTCTCCCAGATATCCTGCGAGGCTGGCTGCAATGGAATGTCGGCGACACTGGTGGGTACTGCTTCTAGCTGCGCGGTTGTCGTCATACGCTGATTATCCTCCCGTGGTTCTTTAAGTTTTTGTTAGGATGACTGCCTCTGCTGCCGCTTGCCGGTCCCGCCGACACGGACATATATGCAGAAATTCTTGATTTACCGGAAACACTATATCTTGTGTTCTTGCCAAAAAGGATAGGCGGCCATGGGCGGCCTGTCAAGTATATTTTATGGGGGTATAAATTACCATGAATTACAGTTAGTTAAGCTATTTTAACCGCCAACAAAGGCCGATATCAGTGGCAAAATCAGTATAACAGTGAAACACTATATATTGTGTTCCTAATATGACCCTGAATGCCCCGTTTTAGTGCAAGACTGGCCTGGCAGGACGCCTGACCGGTGCTAAAGGGGGTGGGCATGATGCCCGTGTCCGGCCGGATTCGCAAGCAGCATGGCAACCCCCATAGAAATGACCAGGATACCGGCAACCAGTCTGACCCACGGGTTGCGCACCAGTCGTCCAAGGGTATTGAATGCCACGCCCATGGTGATCATTACAGGCAAGGTACCCAGTCCGAATGCCAGCATGATCACACCGCCGTCAAGCGCGGAACCGCTGGCCAGCGCCAGCGCCAGCACCGCATAGACCATGCCACAGGGCAACCAGCCCCACACCAGTCCCAGCAGCCAGGCCTGGCCGGCAGAGCGCACCGGGATGTAACGCCGGCCCAGCGGCTCGATATACTTCCACAGGTAAGCACCGGCCTTCTCCATGAACAGCAGGCTGTGCCACCACCCTGCCAGGTAGATGCCAAACAGGATCATGACAACACCCGCCACAATACGGCCAACCGGGAAGCCACCCGGGGCACCCCACTCTCCCAGCTGTTGCCCGAACAGTCCCAGCAACACACCGGCCAGCGTGTAGCTGCTGATGCGCCCGGTATTGTAGGCCAGCTGCGCGGTAAAAAGTCGGCGGCGCGAGGTCTGCACATCCAGGGACAAACCGGAACTCAGTGCGCCGACGATACCGCCGCACATACCGATACAATGGGTGCCACCCAGCAGGCCGACCAGGAATGCCGCGCTGATGGATTCAAGGTTCATTTGGGTTGTGAGCCACTTTTATCGATTGCATATGTCATATAGCGCAGGTCGGATTAGCCTGAAGGGCGTAACCCGACATTGCAGCCTGCTGTCTGTCGGGTTACGGCGCTATCGCACCTAACCCGGCCTGCGCATGAGACTCACTCATCTTCCGCATCCAGCGGCAACAGCACCGTCGTTTCCGTTTGTGGAATCTGCATACTGCCCGACAATCGCCAGTCATCGGCCTCCAGCTGCAGGTACCAGTTGCCGCGGGCCACTTCGTCGATACGGCCGGAATAGAAACCATCACCGGCATGCTGCAGGACGATGACCTGATCATGCCCGGGTTGCGTGGGATGCAACAGGGAAAAGGTCAGCCGTTTCGGCAAGACGGCAGTCGTACCCTCCAGCTGCAGCTGCATGTGGTTGTTACGCAAATCAAGATCAAAACTCGCCCTGAGTTGATAGCCTGCCGCCGCCGCGTCACGGGCAAGATCCCGGTTGATGGCCTTGCCGCGCTTGTAGTAGTCATCAACCACCAGTCCGTCGCTGGTCGTAACCGCCAGATAGATCGTGATCATGCCGCCGATGACGGCGGTCATTGGCAATGCGATCATCAGCCATACCCAGGGTTCACGGTACCAGGGGGTTTTTGGTTTGTATGTGTTCAT
>JBDLJX010000178.1:0-2556 GCA_039714155.1 Pseudomonadota bacterium
GCCTCTTCATCACCGTGCTTCTCGATGGGATTTCGCAGCACCCGCCGGAACTGTTTGGCGTTGCCCAATAAACCGGGCAACAGAAAATCGAACAAGGACCACAACTCACCGAGGTGATTTTCCAGGGGTGTCCCGGTCAGGCAAAGGCGATGCCGTGCGTCCAGTTGCCGCACCAGGCGGCTGGCACGGGTCCCGGGGTTCTTGATGAACTGCGCCTCATCGAGAATCAGAAAGTACCAGGCGTGTTGTAGCAGCGCGTCCTGATCGCGCGCCAGCAGGGAATAGGTGGTCAGCACCAGATCATAATCCGCAAGGGCATCGAAGTACTGGCGGCGCTGCGGGCCGTGCAGGGTCAACACCCGCAGCCCCGGGGCAAACCGGGCTGCCTCGCGCCGCCAGTTAACCATCAGGCTGGTCGGGGCCACCACCAGGCTCGGCCGGTCCATACGTCCATGGGCCTTTTCCAGCAACAGGTGCGCCAGCGCCTGCACCGTTTTGCCCAGCCCCATGTCATCGGCCAGCACTCCGCCCAATTCGTGTTCACGCAGAAATTGCAGCCAGGACAGGCCCTGTCGCTGATAGTCCCGCAACTCGGCATTCAGATCCTCGGGTGGAACCGCCTCAGGGATACTCTCGATGCCCCGCAGACGTTCAGCCAGCGCACGCTGGTCGCTGGCACCCGTCCAGTGCGTGGACGCATCCCCTCCATCCAGCTCGCCGAGACGGGCAAGTTGAATACGGCTGAGGCGCAGCTGACCCTGCCCATCGAGTACATCTGCCTGGTAAAGTTCAAACAGGGTATCCAGGATGTTGCGGATACGACTCACCGACACCGGCAGCATCCGTCCGTCGTCCAGCGGCACCATCAACTGCTGATCCGGGTCCAGCTGCCGCAACCGGTCCGGCTGGAATACCTTCGGGAACTGCTGTAACAAGGCTACCAGTGGTGGCAACAGGTTGATCAGTTCGCCGGCCACCTGCACACCTAAACTGGTGTGGAACCACGGATTCCCTTCCCGGACCTCGACCTTGCCGTACCACTGTTCCACTTCGGCCAGGCGGTAGTGAAAACTGTCGTCGAACTCGATGCGCCAACCCTGCTCGCGTAAACGGGGCAAGTTATAGGCCTGAAAGCTGAACCAGTCCTCGGGATCGCCGTCATTAACGAAACTGTCGCTGTGCTCCTCACCGTCCCACAGGCCATCCCATTCCAGCCCGGCTTCCATAAGTTGATCGGCACACTGTTCCTCGAAATTCGGGTCACGCCGGATCTTCAACACCCGATCGCCAACCAGCACCTGAGACGGCTGCTCACCACCGAGGCGTATACCGGCATAATCAAAACTCAGCAGGACCAGATCTGTCTCCGCCTCCCCGCCCCATGAATCCTCGCTCGCCAGCGAGCAGAATCGCAGGCAGGGAACCGGCTGCAGCGCTGGACACTTTTCAACCACGAGCTCACGCAACGGCGGTAAATCCACGCCTGGATAGCGCTTTGTCAGGGACGCGTGGAAATGCTCCCCGTAACCCGGTGCAATACGAACCGGTTGAAACATTTCATCGAGCAGCTGGCCCGGCAGGTCCGTTTCGAGTTTGCCGCACTCCCCGGAGGCGGGATCGATATACCAGGGCGATCCCAGCAGAAAAGCAAAGTGCGCTGGCGGATCAGATCGAAATTCGGGATATTGATTACCCGTCGCGTCGATACCCCAGGCCAGGGTGCAGTGACGGTCCCGACCGCGGCGTAGCGTGGACTCGGTATCCCCCAACAGGCAGCGCCCGGTCTTCAGCATGGTGGCGAGCAGATCGTCACCGGCAGACCCGCACAGACGCCGCATGTGCATAAACGAGTCAGCCGCCAAAGCATCCAGTTCGGCCAACAATTCGCGGTCGATGCGCAGCAGAAAACGCGGTGGCACACCCCGCGCCAGCCAACCGGGCTGATATGGCCTGCGGCTGCCGAAGCCACCGGATTTCAACAACCGGGCACTGGCTACCTCCACCGTGATGCCGCAACCGTCTTCTGAGTCGGGAAACAACTGATACAACAAGCGCTGCTGAACATCGGCGGGGTAAACTTCGCTCGTGGACCTTGCCTTAACCGTCTCGGACAGCGACTGAACCGGCCCATCACCCGCCAAGCCCTGCTCATTTCCCAACGCTCGCAACAGCACGGCGGCCACATGTTCGCAATTGCCGCGCCGGGAACAACTGCATTCACCGCGAATGGCCACGGGCCCCTCAACAGGATCGTCTATCCGAACATAGGCACGATAGGCACGCTTTCCGGATTGATTGACAAGTGAAGTGATAACCTCACCATTGCGGCTTACGTCCGGGGACATTACCTCCCCACTGTCCAGCAGACGTCTGGCCTCATTCAGGAGACTGGAGCTAAACGCAGCGCGGAGATCTTCGAAGGAATACAGCATCCGGAAAATATATCATGCTCATGGTGCATAGGCGTGCCGGCAAGTTGGCCGGCTAACTTGTCACTTCCTTGTACCTGCGGGTCGGGGACACCGTAGCAGGTGTTCACTCCGCCAGACGCGGGCA
>JBDLJX010000179.1:0-2420 GCA_039714155.1 Pseudomonadota bacterium
GCAGATACCCCGGGAAATCCGTGAACAGCAGCCATGAATAACAAAAACGAATATACCAACCAACTCGTCAACGAGACCAGTCCTTACCTGCTCCAGCATGCCCATAATCCGGTTGACTGGTACCCGTGGGGAAGCGAGGCGCTCGACAGGGCCCGGCGGGAGAACAAGCCCGTCCTGCTGTCCGTTGGCTACTCTGCCTGTCACTGGTGCCATGTGATGGCACATGAATCATTTGAGGACCCCGATACCGCCGCCCTGATGAACCGGCTGTTCGTCAACATCAAGGTTGACCGGGAAGAGCGCCCGGACATCGACAGGATCTACCAGACCTCACATTCCCTGCTCACCGGGCGCCCCGGGGGCTGGCCACTGACTGTATTCCTGACACCGGATGACAGGGTTCCGTTTTTTGCGGGGACCTATTTCCCGAATGAACCGCGCCACAACATGCCCGCCTTCACGGAACTGCTGCAGCGTGTGCATGACTTTCTGGGCAACAATGAAACCGATATCAGGAAACAGAACTCCCAACTGATCAAGGCGCTGGCATCCATCAATGACAGCGAGCGGGCGGATGCCCTTGCGCCGCTGCCGCTGGATAGTGCGCGTCAACAGCTGGAACGCAGCTTTGATGAACGAGAAGGCGGCTTCGGAGAGGCACCCAAATTCCCGCATCCGACCAATATAGAACGGCTGCTACGCCACTGGGCCGGAACCCGTACAATAGCCGGTGAACCTGACAAACGCGCTTTGCACATGGCGGTTTTTACACTGGAGAAGATGGCGCGTGGCGGCCTGTTTGACCAACTGGCCGGCGGCTTTTGCCGCTATTCCGTCGACGATCAGTGGATGATCCCCCACTTCGAGAAAATGCTCTATGACAACGGCCCGCTGCTGGCCCTGTATGCCGAGACCCATGCGGCCACCGGCAATCCATTATTCAAACGCATCTGCCAGCAAACGGCAGGCTGGGTCATGCGCGACATGCAGTCACCGGAGGGTGGCTACTATTCCAGTATGGATGCAGACTCCGAAGGCGAGGAAGGCAAGTACTATGTCTGGACCCCGGCTGAAGTCCGGGAAGCCGTCCGGGAGGATGATTATGCCATCTTTGCACGACACTTCGGCCTCGATCGCAAAGCCAACTTTGAAGGCAAGTGGCACCTGCACGTGTATCGCACCGCTGCCGAACTTGCCGGGGAGTTCTCACTGGATGCGTCTGAAATCGAGCAGGCCATTCACCGTGCGAGCGTAAAGCTGCTGGGAGTGCGGGAACAGCGAGTCCCGCCAGGACGGGATGACAAGATACTGACCGCCTGGAATGGCCTGATGATCCGCGGCATGGCGGTTGCCGCGCGCCATCTGGATGAACCGGCATGGGCCGGGTCTGCCGAACGCGCACTCGACTTTATACAGAGCACACTCTGGAAAGACGGCCGCCTGCTGGCGACGTACAAGGACGGCCGGGCACACCTGAATGCCTATCTGGATGACTATGTTTACCTGATTGATGGCATACTGGAGCTGTTACAGGTGCGCTGGCGTGATGGTGACCTGGACTTTGCCATCGAACTGGCGGAAGTCGTGCTCAACCATTTTCAGGACGAAGCCGGTGGCTTCTTTTTCACGTCCGATGATCATGAAGCGCTCATACAACGCCCCAGGCCCGGTCACGATGATGCCACCCCCTCCGGGAACGGTATTGCCGCGAAGGTCTTTGGCCGCCTGGGTCACCTGCTGGGCGAAACCCGTTATCTGGAAACTGCCGAAACCACGCTGAAGTCCCTCTGGTCCGGTATCGAAAGCATGCCGCATGCCCATGCGAGTCTGCTGGCAGCCCTGGAAGAAACCCTGCTCCCGTACCAGACTGTTATCATCCGCGGCTCGGAACCGGCAATCACACCCTGGCAGGCTCAGGCAGCACAGCCCTATGCACCGCGACGCCTCACCCTGACCATACCCGCAGCAGCGAACAGGCTGCCCGGTCAGCTGGATGCCCGGGTACCGGAAGGCGATGCTGTTGCCTACCTGTGCAGGGGCAACACCTGCAGCGCACCCGTTACCGATCCTGAAGCCTTCAACACCGAACTCACTGCAACCTGAACATCGAGCAAGCCATGAGCGATACTACCAACACGCTGCAAATCCCCGGTGCCGAGCTGGCATCCATCGAGCAGACCGGCAATGAAATCACCCTGCACTTCTCGCAGGTGCAACTGGTACAGGAAATGGAAGGGGCCATTGAAGACAGCCTCTGGACACAGGCCGTTAACCTGGTCATCAGGGATATCGACATTGAAGGCGAATTACCGGCATGCCCCTGCGTCATCAAGGGCGGTGACATGGTCGACAATATCTTCACCTACCGTGACCATGCCCCGCTGCCGATCAACTGGCGTGGCGAGGTACGCTGCACACTC
>JBDLJX010000180.1:0-2378 GCA_039714155.1 Pseudomonadota bacterium
AGAGCGGTTTGAATGCGCCCTTCAGAAGATAACGCCCGGCCAGGGCCAGTAACAGCAAGGTCACAGCGAGCACCAGGCTGCCAATTGTGATGCCGGCCATCAATCGGTCATGATAACGGCTGAAATCCAGGCCCAGTTCCACGTAGCCAATTACTTCGATCTCATCCGCCGGTACCGACTCGAGATCCAGGTTCAACAGATCCTCCGGCTTTATGGACTCGATCCACACCGGCGCACTGATCCTGAACAGCGACTGTTGCTTCATTGAAGTATCGAGCAGATAGGGTTTGTCGGTGTTAGTCGTCGCACGCAGGCGGTCCAGCTGAGCGCGGCTCAAATGCGGCAAATTGCCTTTATCGGGCACGGCCGTGGACGTATCCGAGAACAGGATGGTCCCGTCCGGGTTGTAGTAGCGAACCACCGTAATTTCCGGAAAGTTGGCAATATAGTTCTCGACCCGTAGAAAACGCTCATTGTCCTCGGATTTGTAAAGCGGTGCGCCGAGTTCCTCCAGTTCCGTGATCCAGGCTTGTGCCCATTTCTGCAGGTTGTCCTGGATGACGGTCTGCGAGATCACCCACAACCCGCCGATTGCCAGCAATCCCAGGAAGCTCGTGAATAGCAGTTGCAGGGTGAGAATGTCACTCACCATGCTGCGCGTGCGTCGGAACGGAAGTCTCCAACGACGTTTTCCTTCCGTCTGCAAGCAATGACTTCCCCGGCTGCCTCGCCATTGTCCTGGCCGGCGGGCCAGGCGTTGCAAGCGCCGCCGGCATGCCGACCAGCCACGCACTATCCACTGCCCGTCCTTGCGCAGAAAAGCATATACAGCCTGTTTGTCTGACTGGAAAATAGCGCGCACTTTCGATAACAATGAACCGATCACCGTCAGCGTGATGGTCAGCGGGGAGGTCTTACGGGGCATCTGCAGCTACCCGGGGCCCCGGCCGAGATTGTCGCGCAAGTTCGTGCGCGACCGGTGAATTGGTCTCGACCCGGATCTCCTTAAGCGGCAGCAGGGCGGGTGCAGACGATTTGTTGCGACCTGATGTGTCTCGGAGTGCAGCAATGACCTGTTCCGCGACATCCGAATCCACGCTGCCGACACTCATCAGTCCACCGAGTCGCAGCAATTCCGGGTGAAAGACGACAACCTGCCGATGATGCTTGACGCCGTAGGCCATGATGTCGCGCAGTACTCGCAGGCTTAGCACGCGGTCATCCGGCACCAGCCACAGGCCCTGAATCTCGGGAGTCAGGCGCTTGAATGCATGTAGCATTTCCTTGTCGGACTGCACCACGCGGTGATTAAGATCGATACCGTGATGCTGTGCTGCCTTGCGTGCATCATCGATCAGGGCCTCATGGCCGTGACCGGTGATTACGCCCACCCGCTGCAGCCCGGGAACAAGATTCTTCCAGGCGCGAAATTGAAGCTCCGCTGGAGGTAACATGCTCACCCCCCGCATGTGGGCTGCTGTCAATCCGAGATCCAGGTAGTTGAAGACCTGGCAGAAAATGACCTGGCCGTCGATGTACTGCCTGGCAGCCTGCGCCGCCAACGGCCCGATTGCAACGACATGTTTGTTCCCGGTTTGATTGAGCTGATCAATGATCTCCTTGCTCGAGGGGGTATCACCATGCAGGTTGAGGATGGCCGGGCTTTCGGGAAGCTGCGCGACCAGTTCATCCGTAATGCCTGCATAGGCCTGAATATCATCGCTTTGCAAAATTGTGACGCGTGGTAATTTCTTCGGGGGTGGTGGGGGCTTCTGTGCACGGATCTCCGGCACCGGTTCGGGCTTCGAGAACACCGGGAACTTGTCAACAACAGCGCAGCTGGACAGCAGAGTGCATGCCAACAGGCACCAGAGAGTGGTACACAGGCGGTCGACCAGTCGCCTGTAGCGGGCACTGATTCCAATCGTCACTCCGATTGTGAACGCATTCATCGTTTATAATAGGTCCAGATGTTGGTTCTTGTAAGG
Organism: Pseudomonadota bacterium; assembly: GCA_039714155.1. GTDB lineage: Bacteria > Pseudomonadota > Gammaproteobacteria > UBA9214 > UBA9214 > SZUA-186. The sequence continues at coordinate 1,989 of JBDLJX010000180.1, forward strand.
TTTTCCTCGACGCCAGACGGCTTTACAGCAACATAATCGACGCATTCACTGCAGGTACTGCAAATGCCTGACCAGCAAGCGGAGATCTCGATCGACTGTCAGGAGGTAATTTTGGGCTGCGTCCTCCTCCACTTATGACGTATTCGACACCATGTACGGCAAACTTGAATATACGAGTGCGTGATATGAAAGGTTATTGTTTCTGGGAACAAAGTTACCTATGAGCTCTGATCCAGTGGTTCCTCTGTAAAATGGCATTCAAATCAGACCCAACATTTCCACATTATTTGGACCGGATAAGTCTGGTAAACATAGAATGGCCGCAATGATCTGGTGGGGCAAAATGCAAATACCCGTTCAAGTGGGTCAATCGAACGTACAAATCAACAG
>JBDLJX010000181.1:0-2346 GCA_039714155.1 Pseudomonadota bacterium
CCCGTAGGAGCGAATTTATTCGCGATCATATCTTTCTGATTTAGAGGTAATACCTGCACCGATCGCGGTTGAAACCGCTCCTACGCAGGAATCCCAATCCCCCCGTAGGAGCGAATTCATTCGCGATTTATACAGATATCAGAGGCACTGCGCCCAGTCCCGGTCGGATTCACCAAACACCAGGAAAAACGGGTTCAGCAGGGAATCCTTGGTGTTGTAACGCAGCGGCTGCATGTCCGTGTCCGTCACCGTACCACCGGCCTGCTCGACGACGCACTGTGCTGCCGCGGTATCCCACTCCGAAGTCAGCCCCAGGCGTGGATAAATATCCGCTACGCCCTCCGCGACCAGGCACAGCTTCAGGGAACTCCCCATACCCACCATTTCGTACTCACCGAGCTTTTCCAGGAAGGCGTTCAGTGATTCACCGCGATGTGAACGGCTGCCGACGACCATTACCGGGCCATCCGCCAGTGTGCGGACATGGATTCTTGCCGGCTCACCACCCGCCTCCTGCTTGAAGGCGCCCAGCCCTTCACAGGCCTTGTAGGTGACAGCGGTGACCGGCACATACACCACGCCCAGTACCGCCACGCCGTCGTGTATCAGGGCGATGTTGACGGTGAACTCGCCATTGCGCTTGATGAACTCTTTGGTGCCGTCCAGTGGATCGACCAGCCAGTAGGTCTGCCACGCAGAACGCTCGCTATACGGCAGGCTTGCGGATTCCTCGGACAACACCGGGATATCCGGTGTCAGTGCCTGCAGGCCAGCAACGATGGCATGGTGCGAAGCCATATCGGCTGCCGTCAGGGGCGAACGGTCGTCCTTCTCCTGGACCGCGAAATCGCTGTTATACACTTCCAGTATCTTCTCGCCGGCGACCTGCGCCAGCTCCACGACCGGCTCCAGCAGGCCGGTGAAATCATTCGCTACATTCATATTAAGTCCTTAATTTACCTGATAACATTTATGGATCATGGCCCCGGAAGAAAGCGAAATTCTGTCTCCAGCCGGCCGGAGAACCAGGCATCGGCAACCAACCTGCCCGCGGCGAATTGTACGTCGAAACCCGGCTGAGGGGCGGGTTTACTGCCAATGAGTCGCCAGTTACCGGCTGGCAGGACGATTTCCAGGGTCACATGCAACGGATAGTAGCCGTCCAGAAAACTGCGCATAAACGGGCCATTCCTCACCACGAATCCCCCGTCCGCCAGGGGCCGCACCACCCGGGATTCTGCCGCAAGACACAACTCGGCCCCGGAACGAACATCCTGCAGCTGCACGCTGTCACCTTCCACCCAGGCCCGGCCAATCGCCGTTGCCTTCACCACCGCCAGCGCACGTATCCGGCCCGGCCGGAACACCACCTGGGCATCCGGCACGGCATCCAGGTTGGTGTGACACTGGTACAGTCCTGCCCAGCCATTGATGAGACTCTGCCGACTCAAGGTAATGCGGTTGTGATGCGCATGCACGACCTCGGGCAACGCCCCTGCATGAAAGCTCAACTCGCCTTCATTGATCGTGGCAGGATCAAACTCCGGCGCAGCCAGCCAGGCCTCGTCAGCATCACTCGCTGCTGCCGAAACCCGCACCACAGTACACAACAACAAGGTTACAATAGCTCGCATCATATTCTGACCATCACTCGCTGCTACAGACCACCTCCAGACATTATAAACTGACTGAAATGATACTTCCCTGGCACGAAATCGACAGCGTGTTCCTCGACATGGATGGCACCCTGCTGGACCTGCATTTTGACAACCATTTCTGGCAGGAACATGTACCACTGCGCTATGCCGAACGGCATCAGCTGGATATCAAAACCGCCAAGTCCGACCTGTTCCCGAAATTCCGCGACAAGGAAGGTACCATTGACTGGTATTGCGTTGACTACTGGAGCCGGGAACTGGACCTCGACATTGCCGGTCTGAAGCAGGAAATCGACCACCTGATTGCAGTTCATCAGCACGTGGTCGATTTTCTCGATTTCACCCGCAGCAACGGCAAGCGCACCGTGCTGGTCACCAATGCACATTCAAAGAGCCTGGCACTGAAGATGGCACGCACCAACCTGCAGCATCATTTCGATGCACTCGTCTGCGCGCATGACCTTGGCTATCCCAAGGAAGATCTGCAGTTCTGGAATCACCTGCATGAGTACGAGGCCTTCAGGCCGGCAACCACGCTGTTCGTCGATGACAGTCTGCCGGTATTGCGTTCGGCACGTGACTACGGCATTCGACACCTGCTGGCGGTACGCCGGCCGGACAGTCAGTCACCACCACGGAAGATTGATGAGTTTCCGGCGATTGATGATTTCTCGGAGATTATGCCGGC
>JBDLJX010000182.1:0-2297 GCA_039714155.1 Pseudomonadota bacterium
GTGCATCCACGCGTTATTCGAACAACAGGTGGAGAGGACACCCGAAGCGGATGCCGTGGTTTTTGGCAGTGAGAAGCTGACATACCGGCAGCTGAACCAGCGCGCCAATCAGCTTGCACACTATCTGCGTGCACGCGGTGTAGGACCGGAGGTTCTGGTGGGGTTGTGTCTGGAACGTTCGCCGGAGCTGATTGTCGGCATCCTCGGGATACTGAAGGCAGGTGGTGCCTATGTGCCGCTGGATCCCGGGTATCCTCAAAAACGCCTGGATATGATAGTGGCGGACACCGGCATCCGCCTCATGCTGACCCAACCAGAGCTGGCGATGCGATTCACTGGAGTAGAGCCTGTCCTCCCGGGCGACACTGCAGCTTGCCCGCAGGATAATCCCGGCCTGAAGGGCAACCCCGGCAGCCTGGCCTACGTCATATTCACCTCCGGCAGTACCGGGCGGCCCAAGGGTGTAATGATCGAACAGCGCGCCCTGGTCAATTTTGTCCTCGCGGCCCAGCAGGTCGTGCAACTGGACCACAGCGCGCGCCTGCTGTCGGTCACCACGATCAGCTTCGATATTTTTGCGCTGGAGCTGTTTCTGCCCCTGCTGTGTGGCGCCGGCATGATTCTGGCCAGCCGGGAAACCGCGATGGACGGGCACGCCCTGGCCAGGCTGCTGACCCGTTCCCGCGCCACCCATTTGCAGGCCACACCCACAACCTGGCAGATGCTTGTGGACGTGGACTGGCGACCGTCAGACGCCTTTACCGGCCTGTGTGGTGGCGAGTTGCTGCCCCGGGAACTGGCACAGGCCATGGCGCAACGCTGTACCACGCTGTGGAACTGGTACGGTCCAACCGAGGCCACCGTGTGGGCCACGGTACTCGAAGTCAGCGCCAGGGACTATGCAGCAGGCAATATCGGCAAGCCCCTGTCCAATTACCGGGTTTTCATCCTGGATGGCGCAGACAATCCCGTGCCCATCGGGGTAGTCGGCGAGCTGGCGATTGGCGGGGACAGCCTGGCCCGGGGCTACTTTAACCAACCGGATCTGACCGCCGCGCGGTTTTCCGAACTCGGGACACTGGGACGCATCTATCGCACAGGTGACCGGGCGCGGTGGCGCCAGGATGGCCAGATCGAGTTTCTGGGTCGTGCTGATGAGCAGCTCAAGGTGCGCGGATTTCGCATTGAACCGGGTGACATCGAGGCATGCCTGTTACAACACCCGGACGTCAGTGCAGCGGTGGTCCGTGTCGTCGGTGCGGCTGAAAACAGGAGACTGGCAGCGTATATCATTGCACGCAACGGCCTGTCGAAAGAGACGCTGGGGCCGCTGCGAGATCACGTCAAGCAATACCTGCCCGACTATATGTGCCCCACCTCCTATACGCTGCTGGACCGGTTCCCGCTGACGCCGAACGGCAAGGTCGACCGCCAGGCGCTGCCCGACCCGGATGGGTCCCGCCTTGATTTGAACGACAGCTACGTGGCTCCCCAAACACCATTACAGCAGCAACTGACCGAAATCTGGGCAGACGTGCTCGGCGTCGACAAAGTGGGCATTCGCGACGATTTCTTCGAACTCGGTGGCCACTCACTGCTGGTGCTGCGCCTGATTGCCAGGATGGAACCGGTGATGGGCGAGCAACTGAGCTTGCTCGACATGTTCCAGAACCCCAGTATCGAGGCAATTACCCGTAGAGACGCCAACCGGGAAGACACTCTGCCAGAAGCAGTGACCGCCATTCGCGCGACGGGATCACTGGCACCATTCTTTGCGATAGGCAGCCACCCCCGCTACACGGAAGTTGCGCGACGGCTTGATCCTGATCAACCTTTCTATCGCCTGGATGTCTATGCCCTGCAGACCCGACAGCTGCTCGGGGGCGAGGGCCTGTTGCAGTCAGTGGAAGCCATTGCGGCGCAATTGGTCAACGCCATCCTGTCGATTCAGCCCCGGGGCCCATACTACCTGGGAGGTGGTTGCGAGGGGTCCTTCGTCGCATTAGAAGTTGCCCGGACACTCCAGCAGCGCGGTGAAGAGGTGGCACAGCTCGTACTGTGGATCACTCCGGCTCCGGGCTTTCGACGCGGAGTCATGTTCGGCAAACCGGCGCTCACGCGTGTGCTGCATCAGTTGAGATACCAGATGGTCCCCGAACTCATCGCCGACCTCACTCTGCGAACCCTGCGTGAAGCCATCCGGCACGCCCGTATCGAGTACCGCATATTCCGGGCCATGGATCTCTATATGCCTGCCGGCAGATTTGAGGGCCCCATCGATCTGGTTCGCACCGCAG
>JBDLJX010000183.1:0-2267 GCA_039714155.1 Pseudomonadota bacterium
CCCTTGATGCAGACCATGGGTTTCAGCTTCGCCACCTTGCGGACGAGGCCGGCCTCGTGTGCAGCATCGACCACGGCATTGACGTCTTTGTAGGCACCTGGCGCCTCTTCGGCGACACCGCGCGAGGAAGGGCTGCGGATGATGATGCCCTGTTCGTGCAGCGCATCGGTGACCTGGCGCCCCTTCCAGATCTTGTACGCCTTGCGACGGCTCATGGCACGCCCGGCGCCGTGACAGGCCGAGGCGAATGACAGGTCCTCTGCCGCCTTATTGCCCGCGAGTATATGAGAGGCCGTGCCCATGGAGCCGCCGATCAGTACCGGCTGACCGACCTCGCTAAACACCGCTGGCAGGTCCGGATGGCCGGGGCCGAAGGCACGGGTAGCCCCCTTGCGATGGACATACAGCTGCCGTGGCAGACCATCGACCACGTGTTCTTCCACCTTGCAGGTGTTGTGGGACACATCATAGAGCAGCGTCAGGTTTGCCTCCGGGAGAATTCTTTCGAACACTTCACGGGTAAGATGGGTAATGATCTGTCGGTTGGCCAGGGCACAGTTGATGGCTGCACGCATGGCGCCAAGGTACGTCTGGCCGGTATCCGAATCAATCGGCGCACACGCCAGTTCCCGGTCCGGGAGCGTGATGCCGTAGCGGTGTGCGCTGATGGCCATGGACTTGAGAAATTCCGTGCCGATCTGATGTCCCAGTCCACGGGAACCACAGTGGATACTGATGACCACATCGCCGGTAGTGAGTCCAAAGGTGGTAGCAGTGTCCGGGTCATAGATCTCACACACCTCCTGGATCTCGAGATAGTGGTTGCCCGACCCGAGTGTGCCCATTTCATTGCGCTGGCGCTTGCGGGCCTGTACTGATACTGCCCCGGATTGCGCGCCTGTCATGCAGCCCTGTTCCTCGATGCGTTCCAGGTCCTCGCGATAACCCCAGCCACGGTTCACGGCCCAGCGGGCACCGCCCGTCAGCATGTCGGTCATACCCTGTTCGTCCAGGTGGATGTTGCCGGTGCTGCCAAGACCGACCGGAATGGAGTGAAACAGGGTGTCGGCCAGGCGCTCCCTGACAGGCTCGATAGCGGCACGTTGCAATCCTGTATGCAGGGTGCGCACACCGCAGGAAATATCGAAGCCAACGCCACCCGCAGAAACGATACCGCCCTGGTCTGCATCGAAGGCGGCCACGCCGCCAATCGGAAAGCCATACCCCCAGTGTGCATCGGGCATGGCATAGGATGCGGTGACGATGCCCGGCAAGGCGGCAACGTTGGAGACCTGTTCGCGGACCTTTTCGTCCATGGCCTCGATCAGGGCCTGGCTGGCGAAGATGATGCCGGGTACACGCATGTCACCCTGCGGTTCAATGCGCCATTCGTATGCCGAGATCCGGCTCAGTGTCGAGGTGTCCATTTTCCTGCCTTATCATAATTCTAGACGTCGACCACGCATTGCGCACGCCATTTGCCGGGTTTGTCTTCGCGCACTTCGAGTTCCGTATAGGTTGCCGCCTTGATCTCCGCCGCCGGCTGGTGGCGGGTGATGTCAATGGGTTCTCCGCAGGCAGTGGCATGGAGACGGGTACCGTCGAGTTCGACACTGAAACTCCGGAACAGCATCCGGCGGGTCGCCATTTCGTAGACCAGTCCATTGAGCCAGTCGACAAACAGCAGTTCAAGGTCAGGCGCCTCGCAATCCACGGTTACCGATTCATGGCACTTCACCGTCGCCGGATCGGTAATGACTGCCGTGAGGGCGACTGCTGCTTCCTCAAAGGCGGTTTCCCGGGTATCTCCGAGTCCCAACACACCGATATCGGCTTCGTGACTGAAATGCTTCCACATAACGGCAACTGTTCTATACTGTTATTCACAATATTAACAGGGAATGCCTGACTGGCAATTTATATCATGATTGAGTCAGAAAAGGAGGCCGGCATCATTCAGGTGCTGGTCAGGCGTTTCGAGACCCAGCGTCTACCGCGTGCACTGGCATTGAAAAAGAAAGTCGACCAGGGTGAGCGACTGAATGAGCTGGATATGGCGTTTCTTGAGGAAGTGTTCAGTGACGCCGCACGCATTAAACCGATGATTGACCGACACCCGGAATGGCAGCCACTGTATGTCCAGGCTGTAGAACTCTATGAACACATCATGAACAAGGCCAGCGAGAACGAGACTGAATAACACATCGCGACTAAAGTCGCTCCTACGGTCGCTCCTACGGTCGTTCCAACGGTCGTTCCAACGGTCG
>JBDLJX010000184.1:0-2165 GCA_039714155.1 Pseudomonadota bacterium
ACCACCAATGCACGAATTATTGCAGCCACTAATGCAAATCTGGGCGAGCGGGTAACTGAAGGCAAATTCCGTGAGGACCTGTACTACAGATTGCAGGTAGTAACTGTCCATATGCCTACCCTGCGCGAGCGCAAGGAAGACCTGCCCGACCTGGTACAGACCCTGCTGATCCGCATCAACAAAGAAATGCGCCAAAAAGTTACCCGCGTAGCCATGGATGTCATCGAGGCATTTTATGCTTATGACTGGCCCGGAAATGTTCGTGAACTTGAAAATATACTCATGAAATCGGTTGCGTTGTGTCATGGCGACATAATTACCCTGGATCTTCTCCCTGAAAAGATGAAGGAAGGGGATCGCGCTGAAAGAGATGAGGAGACCCCGGCCGCTGAACAAAGCCTTCAGGATATCGAGAGAACCCATGTCGCCCGGGTACTGAAATCAACCAACTGGCATAGAGGCAATGCCTGCGAAATTCTCGGGGTTTCACGCCCGCGGCTGCGCCGCCTTATCCAGCAATACGAGTTATGCCCGCCAGACAGTAATACAAATGATGAAGAGACGCACTCTGAACAAACGGACAAGGAGTTTCTAAGTAATGAAAGATAAGGGCGACCGTGAGTTCATCCCGGTCCCTATTGCGGTACTCACAGTAACGGACTCCCGCACCGAGGAGACCGATACATCGGGCAAGGCGCTGGTGGAACGATTGACCCATGCCGGGCATATACTTGCCGAGAAGGTCATCGTACCGGATGACATCTACAGGATGCGTGAAGTGGCGTCCCGCTGGATTGCAGATCCCGGGGTCAGCGTCATCATCACCACCGGCGGCACTGGCATGACGGGCCGTGACAGCACCCCGGAAGCGATCCGGCCGCTATTCGACAAGGAACTGGAAGGGATCGGAGAACTGTTCCGCTGGTTGTCCTACCAGGACATCAAAACCTCGACGGTGGCCTCAAGGGCGCTGGGTGGCGTGGCAAATGGCACCTTTATCTTCTGCCTGCCCGGCTCAACCGGCGCCTGCCGCACCGGCTGGGATGAAATTATCGAACCCCAGCTCGACTACCGCAACGGTCCCTGCAACATGGTGGAACTGCTGCCACGGCTGACGGAAACCTGATTATGTCCCCTGCCGCCGCCGATCCCTGCTTTGAACACCAGGCTGTGATGCTGAGTGTTGACGAGGCCATGTCAGCCCTGCTTGCACAGGCGCGGCCATTGAGCGAGACAGAACATACCGCACTGGACGAGGTGCTTGGCCGGGTACTGGCGGAAGACCTGGAATCACCGATCAACGTGCCCGGCTTTGATAACAGTGCGATGGATGGCTATGCACTCAACAGTCATGACATCGAACGTGCACAAGCCGATGGACTGGAAATCACCCAGCGCATACCGGCAGGCAGCATGGGCAACACGCTGCAGCCGGGAACAGCGGCCCGTATTTTCACCGGCGCACCGGTGCCGGAGGGTGCTGATACAGTAGTCATGCAGGAAGTCTGCCGCATCGAGAACGACCGCATGGTCGATGTCAGCGGCAAGCCGGACACCCAGCGTGTTGCACGTGCTGAGGCCTTCGTGAAAATGTCAGCCAAAACCTTAAGTCTGATTGAGTCCGGCGGCCACAAAAAAGGCGATGTATTAACGGTTGCCCGTATTGCCGGTATCCAGGCAGCCAAACGCTGTGCCGACCTGATCCCGATGTGTCACCCACTTATGCTGACCGGTATCGATATTGAACTATCGCTGAATACAGTAAACAACAGCGTTCATATTCAGACGACATGCCAGTTAACAGGTGCAACCGGAGTTGAGATGGAGGCACTGACCGCCGCCTCTGTTTCCGCACTCACTGTTTATGACATGTGCAAGGCCGTTGACCGCGGGATGGCTATTGAAGGCGTACGCCTGCTCCACAAATCGGGTGGTCGCAGTGGCGAATGGAATGCCGATGGAGAAACCTGACATGATACGTTTGTGCTTCTTTGCCAGCCTGCACGAAACACTGGGCGTGGCTGAAGAACAGATTGAGTTACCTGTCAGTATTAAGGATGTAGCTGAACTGGCTCGCTGGCTACAACAGCGTGGTGAAGTCTGGAACGACGCCCTGGAGGACAGCCGTTTACGTGTTGCAATCAATCATGAGATTGTCAAACCGG
>JBDLJX010000185.1:0-1956 GCA_039714155.1 Pseudomonadota bacterium
GCCTGCATGAACCAGCAGCGTTGCCAGCAACAGGTGTGCATTGGCATAGTTGGGTTCGTACTCGATCGCCTTTTCTGCCTCGACGAGCGCCTTGACGTATTCACCCAACTCACGGTATGAAATACCTGTAACGAAATATGCCACTGGCAGGGCTTTGTTCAATGAGACGGCCTTATTCGCCAGTTCGAGGGCGCGATGCAAGGACGCCTCCCGATCCACACTCCAGCCATTCAGGGCGTCATAGACGTATGTCCAGGCAAGCATGGCATAGGCAAGCGCATATTGGGAATCATACCGGATTGCTGCCTTGAAGAAATCACGCGCACGCAGGTTTTCATCTTTGCTGGCATAAAGATAGAAATATTGCCTTCCCCTGAGGAAGGTATCGTATGCATCCGAACTACGCGTTTGCTGATAGGTTCCGAACTCGTCGTTAGCAGCCTCACTGATAACCGCCAGACTCGAGGCAATGTCGCGAGCAATCCTGTTCTGCAATTCGAAGACATCATCCAGGTAACTCTCATAGGATTCTGCCCATAACATGCTACCGTTTTCGGAATCGATGAGTTGGGTATTAATCCACACCTGTTCACCGGCACGACGCACACTGCCGTGCAGGATGTAGCGGACCTCGAGCTTGTTCGCGATCTCGTCCAGACTCAGCGATGGATCCTTGTAAACGAATGCCGAGTCCCGCGCGATGACGAGAAGATCCGGATGCTTCGCAAGTCCCGTAGTCAGGTCATCGGTGATGCCATCGGCAAAGTACTCCTGCGTGGGATCGCCGCTCAGGTTGTCAAACGGGAGCACGGCGATTGAATTCGTGATCGTGCCGTCGCGCGCAACACTCCTCTCTACCGTCTCCCAGGGTGCGAACCAGATCACGGCACCAACCACAAGCAACCCGGTCAATACAAGGGTCGCCAGGATTGAACCGATTCCACGTCGCCGAGTTGAAGCGCTATCTCCGTGCTCCAAAGGTATCGTTATACCTGCAGCGGGTTCCTGAACCCGCTCGACAGGGGCAACCAGCCGATAGCCTTTCTTTGACAGGGTCTCGATGATGCGTGGATGCCGCGAATCATCATTAAAGGCCTTGCGCAGTTTCTGGATCGCGCCGGTGAGTGCGTCATAGCTAACAATCGTGCCCGCCCACACCGCCTCCTCAAGTTCCTCGCGGCCGATTGCCTGCCCCGGCCGCTCGGCAAGGTAGACCAGGACCGCCATCACCTTGGGTTCCAGCCGGAACGTTTCCCCGTTGCGGGTCAGCCGGGTGAGCGCCGGTTCCACCGTCCAGTCCGCGATGCGAAAACCCGATATCCCGTTGCCAGGCTTGCCGGGCGAGTCATTTCGGGTGTCATTTGAACCGTTTTTTGCTACCGGCAGAGCCGTCATCTTTACACCTAACTGGTTGAATTCATTGCCTTCATATAAACATCGGAAAAACGTCGGTTTGCCGCGATAAATCCGCATCGGGGCACTGCTAAGTACAGCACATGGGAACGGGTACGGCCAGACAGGGACAGCCCGGCTGGTGCAGAGACCGGACCCGTAACCCGAAGCAAATGTTATTAATCACCAAGAGGATGCCGCCATGAAAACCACACTGACCCACACGCTGCGTACCGCTGTATTGGCCTTGGGAACCACCGCCCTGTTGCTGGTCACCGCCCCGGTCGTTGCGGGGGACTGGCAGGAAAAGCTGCTGTTCAATCCGCCGGATAGCCAGCTCAAGCTGGAACAACGCGGCCGCATCATGATCTATGATGGGCTGACGGATACGCAGATCGCCAAGGCCATGGATACCCAGTACGACCGCATTGAATCAATGATGTTTGTCAGGACAATCGTTACCAGTGATGAAGGTAACGCCATGCATGACAGTGAAACCGGTCAGGTTATTGTCGAGGATGATGGTTGTTGAGTAAATAAAACCCGAGGTTCAGCGTATTGGGT
>JBDLJX010000186.1:0-1702 GCA_039714155.1 Pseudomonadota bacterium
CTGTTGCTGTTGCTGCAACAGTTTCTCGACCTCGGCCTTGTTATGCTCGGCATCGGCCATGCCCGGTTGCTTTTCCAGGGCACGGTCATAGGCCGCAATGGCCTCTTCATAACGACCCAGGTTCGCCAGTGCGTTCCCCTGGTTGTAATCGGCATCAATGTCCGTCGCTCCCGCGAAGGCATCCAGCGCCTGCTCGTAATCACCCGCCTGGTAGGCGGCGGTACCACGCAGGGCCGGATCATCTGCCAGGCGGGCCGCCTCATTCGGGTTGCCGGCCTGCAGGGCATGTGCTGCCTGCTGATCGGCACGCAACCACAGGTCCTCCCAGACACCGGCCATGGCCGGTTGCGGCATCGTGATCGTAGCGCTGACCGTGACCAGCACCAACAGCAACCAGCCACGACGAAACGCCAGTGCGGCCAATGGCAACAGCATCAGGACGATCAGGGCGCCATGTGAGCGCCACTGATCCGTGCTGTGATCACTGCTTTCGACCATCTCGTCCATACCTGGCAGGGACGGCATCAACAGGCGCTTGATATCGGCATCACCGCTGCTGATGGTGGCATAGCGACCACCGCCGGCTGCCGCCAGTGCCTGCAGGGCCTGCGGGTCCAGCACCGGGATGACCATCTCGCCGCGGTCGTCGCGCAGGAATCCGCCGCCGGATACCGGTACCGGTGCACCGGCCTCAGTGCCAACACCCAGCACCGATATACGATACCCCTTCTCCTTTAATTCCCTTGCTGCATCAACCGCCCGCTCGCCATCATAGCCATCCGTCACCAGCAGGATGTCACCGCGTCGCAGACCCGCCTGCCTTAACAAATGCCCGGCCTTTTTCAGGCCCAGATCGACGCGACTCCCCTGCGACGGCATCAGTGCCGGTTCCAGCGGGCTTAACAATGCCCGCACGGTTTCCGTATCACTGCTCAGAGGCGTGACGGCAAAGGCGTTCCCGGCAAACACGACCAGGCCGGTCTGCCCGTCCAGGTTCCGGTCAAGGATGTCGGCGACCTTGTAGCGGGCACGTACCAGGCGAGAAGGTTTGAGGTCCGGACTCAACATGGAGTTCGACAGGTCCAGTACCACGACACGGGCGGCCTGGTTGCGGAACACCGGCTGGGGCTGCTGCTCCCACACCGGGTCTGCCAGGGCAATGACCACCAGCAGCCAGCCGCTACCCAGCAGCCACAACGGCAGGGATGAAGAACTCGAGCCTGGCCGGGTCAACAAGTACGGTAACAGTCCTGCATCACAGACACGCCGCCAGGCCGTCTCCCGCTCACCTGATTTGTGCAGTCGCCACAGTAGCAGTGCCAGCGGCAGCAGCGCCCAGAACCAGAGTGGCTGCAGAAAGTGAAAGGTCTCAGGCATGACCGGCCTCCTGCTCCGGAGCAGGCGTTTGCACTCGCGCAAACAGGCCTGTTGCACCCAGTGCCAGCAACAGGCTGAACAATAACGCCGCACCTGCCGGCCACATGTAGAGTTCCCGCACCGGCCGGAACGTTTCTTCATCCATGCTGACGGGCTCCAGTTCGTCAAGTATTGCGTAGATTTTTTCCAGCGCTTCAATATCACGCGCCCGGAAATAGTGGCCGCCGGTTTTCTCGGCAATGGCCATCAGCCCCGGCTCATCCAGTTCATTGTTCGCCACACGCCGCTGCCCGAACAGGCCACGCACCACCCGCTCGTCTGCACC
>JBDLJX010000187.1:0-1603 GCA_039714155.1 Pseudomonadota bacterium
CGCCACCATGGTGCCCGAGCGGCGCGCTGAGATCATCCAGCTCGGGATGAAGTCCATAGCCGCCGGCACACTGGCGACCTGCATGACCGGGGCCGTGATGGGCGTGCTGTCCTGAGGGTCCGTGATTATAAGGATTGATCCTGTTAACGGTTAGCGACCGGACGATTGCCTGCCTGTACGGATATAGGCCATGGCGGCAACAAACCAGAGTGAGGTAAACACCACCTCGAGCAGGCCCAGGTAGCGGGTTACTTCCGAACTGTAGGCCTCCATGACGCCGTGGGTAAAGTAGAGCAGGGCCAGGAAGCAGCTCCATGCAAGGGTGTACTTGCGCCCGTGCAGCAGACCGCGCAGCGGAAATAACAGGGGGACGAGCATTACGCCGAGGACCAGTGCTGTCGGGAAATGCGTGGCGGGTGCGAGCCATCCGTACCAGGCAGTCAGCAATGCCAGCGTGCCGAAGTAACCGAACAGGGTGAGTGCATACAGGAAGCGGCTGCCGGGCATGGTGTCGGGGTACTGTCAGGCCAGACGGCTGGTGATGTCTGCAATATGCCTGCCCTGTGCGGTGCACAGGTGCTTTTCTTCATCCGTCAAGGGTCGCTTGTTGTCACTGCCGGCCGTGTGGCTGGGGCCGTACGGGGTGCCGCCGCTGCTGGTGGTTAACAGTTCACTTTCCGTATAGGGCAAGCCCATGATGAGCATGCCGTGATGCATGAGCGGCAGCATCATGGAGAGCAGCGTGGTTTCCTGTCCGCCATGCATGCTTGATGTCGAGGTAAACACCGCTGCCGGTTTGCCGGCCAGTTCACCGCCCAGCCACAGGCTGCTGGTGGTATCAATGAAGTACTTGAGCGGGGCGGCCATGTTGCCGAACCGGGTCGGGCTGCCCAGCACCAGTGCGGCACATTCGCGCAGGTCTTCCAGGGTGGCATAGGGTGGTCCCTCTGCCGGGATGTCATCTTCCCTGGCTTCGCAGACGGTGGATACCGGTGGCACGGTACGGATGCGTGCCTGGCAGTCCGGGTGTGTTTCAATACCACGGGCGATGATCTGTGCCATTTCGGCCACGGCGCCGTGGCGGCTGTAGTAGAGGACGAGTATTTCGTTTGATGTCTTCACAGTATATCCAGTATTTTTTCCGGTGGCCTGCCGATTATGGCCTTGCCATCCTTGATAACGATCGGCCGTTCTATCAGGCGCGGATAGGCGATCATGGCCCTGATCAGGTCGGTGCGCGACAGCTCGGGGTCGTCCAGTCCGGTCTCGCTGTATTCTTTTTCGTGTTTGCGCATCAGCTCACGTGGTTCCATACCCAGCATATCGAGGATGGATGTCAGCGTGGCGGCATCGAGCGGTGTGTTGAGGTATTCAATGATCTCCGCCTGTTGACCCTCTTTTTCCAGTAATTCAAGGCTCAGACGGCACTTGCTGCATTTGGGGTTGAAGTAAATCGTTACGTCATCGGTCATGGTTTTTGTCTCGGGTGTTGTAACTGTAATAACTATTCTGTAACCACCGGTATGCCGGCAATGCGCATTTTCCATTCCCGCGGGCCGATTTCGTGGATGGAATTCCCGCGGGTATCGACGGCCACGGTCAC
>JBDLJX010000188.1:0-1513 GCA_039714155.1 Pseudomonadota bacterium
TCACCGAAGTAGACCTGCCAGCAGGACCAGTCGGAGGCGGTATCAGCCAGCTGCCTGTAGACTGCCGCCGGCGTGGTACCACCGGCCAGTACGATACGAAACACGCCGTGTCGGCTGATGGCGTTGCGGGCGGCCTCGACTATATGTTCGCACACGGCAGTCGACAGCGCGGACGGGGCGGGCATGACATGCCAGCGGGTCTCGCGATTCTCCGGCAGTGGCTTCCCGGCCGGCGTCATTTTGCGTCAGCGATACAGGCATCGCAGGCACGCCATTTGCGCCCGTCACGTACCAGCAACTGCTCGCCGGTCTCCGGCCCCCAGGTACCGGCCGCATAGTTGGGAAAGTCGTGTACCGGCAATGCCGACCACACCTCCAGTACCGGATCGACCAGCTCCCAGCTTGCCTCGATATTGTCGGCCCGCTTGAACAGGGTGGCATCACCGGTCATGCAGTCGTGCAGCAGTGTCTCGTAACCGGTCGCAGGCGCATTGTCAAAATAGTCCTCGTAGCGGAAGTTCATCTGCACGGCACCGAGGTGCGTGGAATGCCCCGGCACCTTGGCATTGAAGTTCATGCCAATACCCTCGTTGGGCTGCAGGCGCAGCACCAGCGTATTGGCCTGAACATCCTCACGCTTCAGCAACGAGTCCCGGAACATGATATTCGGTGCATGCTTGTACTGAATGACGACCTCGGTAAAGCGACCCGGCAGATGCTTTCCGGTGCGCAGGTAAAACGGTACGCCGGCCCAGCGCCAGGAGTCGATCATCAGCCTCAGGGCAGCATAGGTTTCCGTTTTCGAATCGGCTGCAACCTCGGGTTCCTCCCGATAGCCGGGAATGCGTGTGCCGTCAGCCAGCAGACCAGGACCGTACTGGCCGCGCACTGTTGAGGTCAGCACCTCGTCATGGCTGAACGGCTGAATGGCGCGCAGCACCTTGGTCTGTTCATCGCGAATGGCATCCGCATCGAATGAATTGGACGGTTCCATGGCGACAATCGACAACACCGCCAGCAGGTGATTCGGGATCATGTCACGCAGCGCGCCGGACTGATCGTAGTAGCTGCCACGCCCCTCCACGCCTATAGACTCCGATACCGTAATCTGTACATGATCGATGTACTGGCGGTTCCAGATCGGCTCGATGGTGCTGTTGGCAAAGCGAAACGCCAGGATGTTCTGTACCGTTTCCTTGCCGAGATAATGGTCGATGCGATAGATCTGGTGTTCTTCCATGACCGCGTGCAATTGCCGGTTCATGTCGCGTGCCGACTGCAGGTCATTGCCAAAGGGTTTCTCGATAATGACCCGCCGCCAGTTCCCGCCACTTTCGTCAAGCAGGCCGAATCTGCCCAGACCGGTCGCGATATCGGCAAAGAATCGCGGTGGCGTGGCAAGGTAAAACAGGAAATTCGGGACCAACCCGCCGTCACCGGTCAGTTCGGCCAGCCGCGCGTCGAGGCGCTGGTACATGTCCGGGTCGGTAAAATCCCCGGGCAGGTAGTGCAG